>CAMODP010000115.1 GCA_946611445.1 uncultured Eubacterium sp. | reverse complement strand
ATCGTTAAACGGCAGGGTGAGATACTTCGGTTGTCAGGAAAGATGTCTGTACCGCGTCATTTTCCTCCGCAACGAATGATAGTGGTTTTCCGCCTGACTGATGGACTGGCACCGAGGAAACCTCCCCTTCTCTTCATTATGAATTTGAGACGAGCGCCTTTTGAAGGCGTTTTTTTTATGTCATAGACCACTTCTTTGAATGCGTCTGGCTTATTTTTCTATAGACAGCTGGAGTGAAGAAGGAGATAGCCGTGTGGACGCATTCAGCGAGTACGTGCCCGAGACCGGCCGATTCTTAGATGGTCACGGAAGGCTTTCCGTGAGCATCTTAGATGAGCAGGCTCGGGCCGGCGCAGCAGCGGACATCCGGCTATCCCCTTCTTCGTGACAGCGTTCGTTATAATATAAAAACCGGATACGCTGTCTTGACAAACCCGCCCGCTCCACGTATTATGTTCATTAGTCACAGGCTGAGACGAAGAGGAGTAGGCATCCGCGCCCCTGCAGAGAGGATCCCCACGGCTGAAAGGGATCCGGATCAGCGCAGCTGCTGAAGGTCGCTTCCGAGCCGGAAACAGGAAGTCCCGCAGATACTGCTGTATCAGCAGACGCTGCAGGATGCGTATTGCTTCCCGTGTCATCCCCGTTACCGGATGGAGAGGTTCAGAATTGTGCCCGCAGACCGCGGAGCAGCCTGCCCGCTGGCAGCAGTGTTATTCTGAGCGAAGAAAGGTGGTACCGCGGTTCATTCGCCCTTTACGAAAATGCGTAAAGGGTATTTTTTATGGAGGAAAAGAGCGCATGAGCAGAGAACTCGCAAAAACCTATGATCCAAAGGGACTCGAAGAGAGACTGTACCAGAAGTGGGAGAAGAACGGGTATTTTCACGCGAAGGTGAATCCTGACAAAAAACCGTTTACGATCGTGATGCCCCCGCCGAATGTCACCGGCCAGCTGCACATGGGCCATGCTCTGGACAATACGATGCAGGATATCCTGATTCGCTTTAAGAGAATGCAGGGATATGAGGCGCTCTGGCAGCCGGGGACCGACCATGCGGCGATAGCCACGGAGGTCAAGGTCACCAATATGCTCAAGGACAAGGGCATTGACAAGGAAGCGATCGGCAGGGAAGAGTTCCTGCGGTACTGCTGGGAGTGGAAGGCGGAGTACGGCAGCCGCATCCTGACACAGCTGAAAAAGCTGGGCTCCTCCGCAGACTGGGAGCGTGAGCGTTTTACCATGGACGAAGGCTGCTCGAAAGCCGTTGAAGAAGTGTTTGTGCGCCTGTATGAGAAGGGCTGGATCTACCGGGGCAGCCGGATCATCAACTGGTGTCCGAAGTGCCGCACGTCTCTGTCTGACGCAGAGGTGGAGCATGAGGACCAGAACGGCTTTTTCTGGCATATCCGCTATCCGATCGTGGGCGAAGAAAACCGCTATGTGGAAATTGCGACGACACGTCCCGAGACGATGCTGGGCGATACGGCTGTCGCCGTGAATCCGGAAGACGAGCGGTATGGCGACCTGGTCGGCCGCATGCTGCAGCTGCCGCTGACAGACAGACAGATTCCGGTCATTGCGGACGCGTATGTGGACCGCGAATTCGGTACCGGCTGCGTGAAGATCACGCCGGCACATGATCCCAATGACTTTGAGGTGGGCAAACGGCATAATCTGGAGGAGATCAATATCCTGAATGATGACGCCACCATGAATGAGCGCTGCGGCAAATATGCCGGCATGGACCGCTATGAGGCCAGAAAGGCCATGGTGAAGGACCTGGAGGAGCAGGGCCTTTTGGTGAAGGTCGTGCCGCACACGCATGCTGTAGGCACGCATGACCGCTGCCACACGACGGTAGAGCCTATGATCAAGCCGCAGTGGTTTGTCCGCATGAAGGAGATGGCGGAGGCTTCCATCCAGACGCTCAGGGACGGCAGCCTGACCTTCGTGCCGGACCGCTTTGACAAGATCTACCTGCACTGGCTGGAGAACATCCGCGACTGGTGCATTTCCCGTCAGCTGTGGTGGGGACACCGCATTCCCGCCTGGTACTGCCCAAAATGCGGCGAAATCACGGTGAGGAAGGGCGGAGCGCCCGAATCCTGCCCGAAGTGCGGCTGCACAGACCTGCGCCAGGACGAGGATACGCTGGATACCTGGTTTTCCTCGGCACTGTGGCCGTTTTCTACGCTGGGATGGCCGGAGCGCACGCCGGAGCTGGAGTATTTCTATCCGACGGATGTTCTGGTCACGGGATATGACATTATTTTCTTCTGGGTCATCCGGATGGTCTTCTCCGGACTGGAGCAGACCGGGAAGACACCGTTCCACCACGTCCTGATCCACGGCCTTGTCCGGGATTCGCAGGGCCGGAAGATGAGCAAATCTCTCGGGAACGGCATTGACCCGCTGGATGTCATCGACAAATACGGCGCGGACGCGCTCCGGCTGACACTGATCACCGGCAACGCGCCGGGTAACGACATGCGTTTTTACTGGGAGCGTGTGGAGGCCAGCCGCAATTTCGCGAATAAGGTCTGGAACGCGTCCAGGTTTATCCTGATGAATATGGAAGGACGGCAGCTGCCGGATGCTGTCGACCCGGCCTGCCTTACAGCGCCGGAGAAGTGGATTCTCCACCGCGTCAACGCCCTTGCGTCCGAAGTGACCGAGAACATGGACAAATTTGAACTGGGCATTGCCGTGCAGAAGGTCTTTGACTTCATCTGGGAAGAATTCTGCGACTGGTACATTGAGATGATGAAGCCGGTACTGTATAATGGAACGGAAGAAGAGCGCACGGTTGCCCTCTGGACACTCCGCACGGTTCTTTCGAACGCGCTGAAGCTGCTGCATCCGTTCATGCCGTTCATCACAGAGGAGATTTACTGCACCCTGAACGAGGATGAAGAGACGATCATGACGGCAGACTGGCCGGTATTCCGCGACGACTGGAACTTCCCGGAGGAAGCGGCAGGGATTGATCTGATCAAGGAGGCGATCCGGGGAATCCGCAATGTGCGCACATCCCTGAATGTGCCGCCGTCGAAAAAAGCCAATGTTTTCGTGGTGTCTGACAACGCGGCAGTGCTGGATACGTTCCGGCGCTCGGAGGCGTTTTTCGCTACGCTGGCGCATGCGGAACAGGTCTCACTCCAGAATGACAAGAGCGGGATCGGGGAAGACGCGGTCTCGGCCGTCATTCCCGGCGCAGCAGTCTATATTCCGCTTGCAGAGCTGGTAGACATTGAAAAAGAACGGGTCAGGCTGGAAAATGAAAAAACCCGCCTCGGCAAGGAAATCGCGCGGTGCAGGGGCATGCTCGACAATGAGAAATTTATCAGCAGGGCACCTGCCGCCAAGGTAGAAGAAGAGAAGGCCAAGCTGGAGAAATACACCCAGATGCTGGGTCAGATTGAGGAGCAGATCAGCCGTCTCCCTGCTGCAAAATAACTGGCATGGAAAGGCATTCGGAGAAGTGAGTATGACATACGGGGAAGCCGTACATTATATTGAAGAGATACCGAAGTTTACGAAAAAAACGGCGTTGGCGCACACAGAGAGGCTGCTGGATGAGCTGGGACATCCCGAGGAGGGCATGAAGATCTTCCACGTGGCCGGAACCAACGGAAAAGGCAGCGTGTGCGCCTATATCCGGGCCATGCTCATGGAAGGCGGATACCGCACCGGTTTCTTCACATCCCCGCATCTTGTGAAGACCACGGAGCGTTTCCAGATCAACCGGGAGCCGGTGGAGGATGCGGCCTTCGTACGGGCTTTTGAACAGGTAATGGAAGCAGTCCGCAGGCGCATGGAGCAGGGGGACGAGCATCCGACCTATTTCGAGACATTGTTTCTGATCGGACTGCTGCTGTTCCGGGAAGCAGAGGTGGACTATGTCATTCTGGAGGTCGGCATGGGCGGACGTCTGGATGCCACCAATGTGATCCGGAAACCGCTTGTCAGCATCATCACCTCGATCAGCCTGGATCACACGGAGTACCTCGGGGATACGGTAACCGCCATTGCGGGAGAAAAGGCGGGGATCATCAAGCCCGGAGTCCCGGTCATCTATGACGGACACGATCCGGAAGCCGCGGCGGTGATCGCGCGGCGTGCCGCGGAGGCTGGCAGTCCCGCATACGCGCTGACGCCGGACATGGTGCAGATGGTCAGGACGACGACAGACGGCGTCGATTTCCGCTTCAGGAGACCGGGACAGCCGGACGCGCGCGAAGATACGAGGCTCCTGCATATTCCGCAGATTGCCCCGTATCAGATGATGAACGCGTCTCTGGCATGGCTGGCAATGGAACTGCTGGCAGACGATCACGGCATCACAGAAGAGAAGAGAGCTGCCGGCCTCGCGGAAATGTACTGGCCGTGCCGCATGGAAACCGTGATGCAGGATGTAATTATCGACGGCGCGCACAATCCGGACGGCGTTGCAGAGTTTGTCCGGACAGCAGCTCATTTTCACCAGGACCGGGAAATCACCATCCTGTTCTCAGCTGTTGCTGACAAACACTACGGAGAGATGATCCGGACGATAGCAGAAGGAATCCGCCCCGAGAGAGTCATCACGACCAGGATCAGCGGCAGCAGACAGGTGTCGGAAGAGACCCTAGCCCTGCTGTTCGAAGAAGCCGGCGTCAGGGAGGTCTTTTCCGTACCCGCGGTCGGCCCGGCTTTTGACATTGCCTGCGCCCTGAAGGGAGACGGCATGCTGTTCTGCGTCGGATCCCTGTACATGGCCGGCGAGATCAAAAAGTGGATATCAGAAGCGAAAGGAGCAGAACATGCTTGATTTCGACGAGGAACTGAAAAAATTCTCCCCCATCCTGGACGTGGAAAACGTGGAAGACGCCATCCGCAAGCAGGAGATCACGGATGTCATGGATTTTATCCGGGAGATGGAGGCGGAGATCGCCGGGAGATCCGGGCGGGGATAAAGGCATGTATTATGAGGATCTGCGTGTACAAATATCCATTCGGGAAACGCTCCCGCTCGTTCTCCGCTTCGCTCCGGTCGGCGCTTAGCGAACGTCCACTGGACGTTCAGCGCCCTCGCGCAGCGGTACTAAAGCTCAGGCGCTGCCTTCGCTAAGTACCGGCGCTGCGGAGGTTCCCTTCTGGATATTTGCCCACTTCAGATCCTGGTTCTGCATACTTTTTTGAGGCGTATGTTAAGGAGAGGCAATATGGAAAGTGCCGCGCAGAGAGCCGCGAGGCTCTCCGGACTATATTATAATATGGGCCTCGACCGGGCCAGGATCCGCGATCTGTCCGGCGCTGTGGATAAGCTGCAGGCCAGTCTGCAGTTTGACAAGACAAACACGGCGGCCAGAAATCTGCTCGGACTCGTGTATTTTGAGACCGGGGAGGTGGTGGCTGCGCTCAGCGAGTGGATTATCAGCCAGAACCTGGATCCGGAGAATACGCAGGCTGCGGGATACATAGAGCAGGTGCGCGCGGACCAGGCAAGGCTGCGGGTCATAAGTCAGTCTATACGGGGTTATAATGAGGCCCTGGCCGCCTGCAGGGCTGGCAGCGAGGATATTGCCGCCATCCGCCTGCGCAGGGTGCTGAACCAGAACAGCCACCTGATCAAGGCCAGTCACCTGCTCGCGCTGATTGAGATCCGGCAGGGCAGGCTGGGACATGCCAGAAGGGTGCTGCGCAGGGCGGCCAGGATAGACCGCACGAACCCGACGACGCTGCGGTACCTGCGGGAAATAGATGAACTCGCGGGCCGGAATCCTGATGCCGGCGCGGATCTGCAGGAGGAGCAGCAGGAAGCGGTTCCTTCGCGGGTTTCGTTCCGCCAGACATCTCTGTACGCGCCGCTGCTGAACCTGCTGCTGGGTCTGTCCGTCGGTCTGCTGGCCGGCCTGTTTCTGATCGCGCCGGCTGTCCGGCGGG
>CAMODP010000114.1 GCA_946611445.1 uncultured Eubacterium sp. | reverse complement strand
CAGACCATCGGCCACGACAAGGTGAACCAGCTGCGGCACGTGCGCTTCTTCGGCGATATCCACGGCATGACCGAGCACATGCGGAAGCACGCGGAGATTATCCGGCCGAAATTCGAGGCAGTGGAGCAAATCCTGGATGAAGAACTCTCCGGACTGGGAATCGGAGAATGGACAAAGCCTCTGGGCGGATATTTCATCAGTTTTGACTCTCTTCCGGGCTGCGCGAAAAAGATTGTCGCCCGGGCGAAAAAGGCCGGCGTTGAAATGACGAAAGCCGGGGCCACATGGCCATACGGCAAGGATCCGTTTGATTCCAACATCCGGATCGCGCCTACCTATCCGAGTCTCCCGGACCTGAAGACAGCTGCGAAACTGTTCTCCCTGTGTGTCCGCCTGGTCAGCGCGGAGAAACTACTGGAAGAAGCCGGATAACGCCTTCGTAAGCCCGAAGCACTGCGCTGCTGAGGGCGTCAGAACATGATTCAAGTGTGCGCAGATCCTCTCGCCGAAGGCGATCTCTTATGGATCTGCGCAGTAACATTCAGCGCAGCTGAATAGTTACGAAGCCGGCGAATAACCGGCTTCTTTTTTACTTATTCTTTTTTATCTATTCTTTTTACTTCTCCTGATCACTTCCATACAAACCAGATGAACAGGTATCCGACCATGACAGCCGTCAGCGTGAACGGAAGGCCGATCCGCATGAAATCCCTGAACGATACTTCATATCCCTGTCTCTTCAGAAGTCCGACTGCCGTAATATTCGCGGATGCGCCGACCGGCGTGATATTGCCGCCCAGGGTTGCTCCCGTCAGCAGTCCGAAATACAGAAGATACGGTGCGATCCCCAGCTGTCCGGTAATTCCGGTAATGATCGGCAGCATCGTAGCCACATAGGGAATGTTGTCAATAAACGCCGAAAACAGCACCGAACCCCAGACGATAATCGTATAGAGAAGAAACAGGTTGCTTCCTCCTGCTGACGCGATCAGCGATGCCGCGTCATCCACAACTCCCGCTTCCGTGATGCCGGCGATCACCAGGAAAAGACAGAAGAGCAAGGCCAGGGTTTCAACATCAACGCTCCTGAGGGCATGACGGGTGTGTGCCCACGAACGGGTCCGCAGAACATCGCAGATTATGGCGATAACCGCTGTCAGGCAGCAGATCAGGCCGTTGGTTATATCCGGCTTATTCTTGAAAAAGGAGGCGCCGATCAGGGCAACGACTACCGCAATAAGGAGAACCGAAGGCGTATAGTCAGTCACTTTCGTCTTTTCTCTTGACTCCACCGGTTCTCTGTCCTTGCGGAAAAGAATCATCATCACGGGTACTGTGGCCAGTGCTCCCAGTTCCACGGCAAAGAAAATGCCCGGCCGGCCGTTCATCCAGAAGAAATCCAGAAAATCCATGTGGGCATATGCGCCCAGCATAATGGACGTCGTGTCTCCCACCAGCGTAGCCGCGCCCTGCAGATTGGAAGAAACCGCGATTGAGAGCAGCATGCCCACCGGAGAAATCTTCAGTTTGTGACAGATCGCCAGGCCTACAGGCGCAACCATCAGCACGGTGGCCACATTATCAATGAATGCGGAGACCGCCCCCGCAAACAGAGACATATAGATTGTAACCCACATGACATTTTTGGATTTGTCCAGCAGCAGGTCGGCAATCCGGTTCGGCATCCGGGATCCTATAAAGTAATCGACGATCACCATGGTCCCGGCGATCATCATCAGCGCGTTCCAGTTCACGGCTTCGGGTATGGATGAGAGCGGCAGGATTCCCAGGAGCAGATAGATCAGGGCTGCCCCCAGCACGATCCAGACCCGCTGCTTCATGCGGATCGTCATCAGCACATACATGGCCACAAAAATAAGCAACGCCAGCAATTTCATCCCCCGGTCTCCTTTTTTTCTCTCTTTCCTGTCTGCGGGCGGCATTGGCAATACGGGAGCAGCTGCCCTGCCGCCGCAAAACAAAAAAGACTTCTACCACAGTCATCCTGTGATAAAAGTCTTGCCATCGGTCCAAAGAACTTCCCCTGAGCCGGAAACGGATGCATGGCATCGTGATTGACGTCTCCGGCTGCGGCAGCTGCCCGTAGTAATGAAACAGTTATGATCTGCCGCCGGCTACTCCCCTTTATCTCCCGCTATTCTATTAAATCCGGTCTGAGAAGTCAACCCAAAATTTGACAACCCCTTCCTGTTAGCATAGAATATGGGTAATTTCTGAAAGGACAGGTGTTTCTTTATGAAAAACACGATTCGGTTCTCTGCGGCTCTGCTCGCACTCGGCATGCTTTTTTCAGCTGCCGGCTGCGCCGGTACAAACTCTTCTTCCGCAGCCTCAGAGAGTTCTGCCGCCTCATCCGCGCATATTTCCGGCAGTTCAGCTGAAGCTGAAGCCGAGCCGGAGACTGCGGCATCTGCAGTAATGGGATCTGTTGTCACCACATCTTCGGATGTGAGTGCCGCTTCATCTGATGCCGCGGTTTCTGCAGCAGAAAGCGGCACAGTCTCCCAATCCGGCGATGCCGCTGATACATTCTCTGCGTCCGCAGAAGCCCCCGCTGACACGTTTGATGCCGGCACGAGTACTTCTTCCGTCTACCGGAATTCCTATTTCGGCATTCGTTTTCGGCTGCCGAAGGACTGGTCTTTTGCGGAAGAACCGCAGCTTGCGGAAATGAACAAGGCGGTCTCGGACAAGGACTCCGCAGAAGAGATCCGGTCCGCCCTGAGCGAAGGCCAGACATGGTTTGACATGTACGCGACCAGTGACGACGGTTACCAGAATCTCAACATCACCGTACAGAATATAAAGGCTGTCTACGGCGCCAACGCGGACATCGATACGCTTGTGGATACCTCTCTTGCCCCTCTCCGCTCCGCTCTGGAAGCGCAGGGAGCTCAGGATATTTCTGTCAGAAAAGAGACAACGGACTTCTCAGATGAGCCCGCCGTCTGCACAAGGATTGAAGGTTCGGTGCAGGGCATTCCGTTTTATGAGACACAGGTTTACATGAAAGAAGGCAGTTACATCCTCTGTGCAACTGCCGTCTCGTATTCGGAAGACCAGACCGATTCCATTCTGGAAGGCATCCGGCGCATCTGATCCTGTTCTCAGCCGCCGGCCGGGGAAGCATACGTGCGGGCTGTGCCGCTGTTGAACAGAACCGGATGCTTTTTCGGGAGACTGATGCCAATCGCGTGGCGGATCACTTCCCGCACATTCTCTACCGGCACAATCTCCATGCTTCTGCGCACCTCCTCTGCCACATCCTCCAGATTCTTTACATTGTCCTTCGGGATGAGAACTTTTTTCACGCCTGCCCGCTGGGCAGCCATCAGTTTCTCCGGCAGGCCGCCGATCGGCAGCACCTGTCCGCGCAGGGAAATCTCTCCGGTCATGGCGAGATCCGCCCGGACCGGGTGCCCGGTCACCAGGGAAACCAGCGCCGTGAACAGGGTTACACCGGCAGACGGACCGTCCTTCGGTGTGGCGCCCGCCGGGACATGAATGTGGATATCCTTGTCTTTGAAATCCAGCTTATCAGAGATAAACTGCTCTTTCACCAGACTCAGCGCGATCTGCGCAGACTCCTTCATCACATCTCCCAGCTGTCCGGTAATCAGAATTTTTCCGTTGCCGTGCATGACGGAAGTCTCAATAAACAGGATTTCTCCTCCCACCTGTGTCCAGGCCAGCCCTGTGGCGACACCCGCAGGCATGTCCTTCAGGATGCGGTCATGTGTAATCGCATTGTTTCCCAGATACTTCTGTACGTCTTTCTCTTTCACAGAGATCTTTCTTCTGCCATTTTCCACAATGTCGGCAGCCACATGTCTGGCCATAATATCCAGCTGTTTTTTCAGGCCTCTGACGCCTGCCTCCATCGTGTATTCTGAGATAATCCGGCGGAAGGCGCCGTCAGAAACAGACAGGTCGTCTCTGGTAATACCGGCATCCTCCATGGAGCGGCCAAGCAGATGGCGCTTTGCGATCTGCAGCTTCTCAATCGGCGTATATCCGGGCAGTCTTATGGATTCCATCCGGTCAAGAAGCGGCCCCGGTATCGTATCTGCGCTGTTCGCCGTGCAGATAAAGAAGACATTTGACAGGTCATAGGGCACATTCATATAGTGATCCGTAAATGTATTGTTCTGCTCGGGATCCAGCACCTCCAGAAGCGCGCTGGCCGGATCTCCCTGGAACCCCTGCGTCAGCTTATCCACTTCGTCCAGGACTACCACCGGATTCATCGATCCGGCGCGTCGAATGCCCTCCATGATTCTGCCTGCCATGGCGCCTACATAGGTGCGCCGGTGGCCTCTGATTTCGGCCTCATCCCGCACGCCGCCCAGACTGATCCGGACATATTTCCTGCCAAGCGCCTCGGCAATGCTCTTGCCCATGCTGGTTTTGCCGGTTCCGGGCGCGCCGACAAAGAGCAGGATCGATCCCGATTCCTGGTTTTTCAGCTTCATCACGGCTATTTGCTGGAGAATCCGTTCCTTGACCTTATCCAGACCGTAGTGATCCCTGTCCAGGATTTTTCTGGCCTTCTTCAGGTCTATCTCCGGGGTTTCTTCGATCTTCCACTTCAGGTCCGTCACAAAATCCAGATAGTTTTCAAGCGTGCTTCTCTCCGGATCATTCGGCTGCGCCATCATATACCGCTGCAGGATCCGGTCCACCTCTTTGCGGGCCTCCTCCGGCATGCCGGATTCCTCGATCTTCCTCTTGTACTCATTCTCTTCCGAAGCGGCCTCGGGATCCATGTCATCCAGCTCCTGCTGCAGGAGTCCGAGCTGTTTCTGCAGGGCCGCCTTTTTGTATACGTTTCCCTCCGTGTCATTGTACCGCTTGTTCAGATCGATCTGCAGGTCCACGGTCCCTTTCAGGCGCAGCAGCGCGTCCTGGATAAGCAGGCCGCGTTCTCTGAGCGAATCCGTGCTCAGAAGGGCATACTTCTCCTGCGGGCTCATCTCAAAGAACTGGCAGAACATGGCGCCGTATTCATTAATGGAACTGACACCCTGGATATACTGGATTGCCAGTTCTCCGCCCTGCATGTGCGCCGCGATCTCCGAAGTGTATTTCTTCAGACTTTCCAGCAGCTCTTTCTCGCCCTTTTCCGTAATATCCGGCACTTCCTCCAGCGTGATATAAGATCCCTCCAGGATCTCTTCTGTCGCTGTGATGTCCTGGATCTGCACCTTCTGTCTGGTGCGGGCGTGGACCCTCGTCCCGAAACGGGTATTCCTGATCTCCAGAATATCCGCGAGAACACCTTTTCCGAAGAAGCTTGCCGCCGTGATATCCTTCCTGTCTGCAGCCTCTTTCAGAGGCATAAGAATCGCCTGGTTGCCGTCAATCTTGATACGGCTCTTCTCCTGCTCTGTAAAATCATCTGTGCCGATCTGATAATCCACGTCCGGCAGAATTACAGCGTCGAATACAGGTATAATCATATATGTTTTCATGGCAAGTGCCTCCTTTCTTCCTTGTTAGCACTCGTTGTGTTTGAGTGCTGATCACGATTGTATTGTATCACATATTTTCATATTGTCAAGAGGTACCCCGTGGGGGTAATATTTGAATCAGAAGGGACGGCTCTCATTGTCTCATTTTGCGCAATTGAACTGCCATTTAGTGTAATAAGGACGGATAACAGGATCGGACGCCGGAACGGGGGCAGGGGTCATCCGGATGGTCTCCGCTGCGCCGGTCCGAGCCTGCTCATCTAATGTGCCCGGGGCAGGTATGCCCGGCCACATAAGATTCGACCGGTCTCGGACACGTACTCGCTGAAGTCGACCACCTGGATGTCCCCTGCCTCCGTCCCGGCTGTCGTTCTTTCAGGTTCTCCGGGCTGACGGCAAATTATGGCTTCTTTTCCGGAGGCTGTGCCGGACTTTGACTTTTTTGTGCCCAAGGCACATTTTCTG
>CAMODP010000113.1 GCA_946611445.1 uncultured Eubacterium sp. | reverse complement strand
AGCTTGCGGCTGCGGCTGGGATGACGCAGCTTGCGCAGCGCTTTTGCCTCAATCTGCCTGATGCGCTCACGGGTGACGTTGAATTCCTTGCCGACCTCTTCCAGCGTGCGGGCCCGCCCGTCATCCAGGCCGAACCGGAGACGGAGCACCTTCTGCTCTCTGTCCGTCAGAGTGCTCAGCACCTCCTCCAGCTGTTCCTTGAGCATCGTAAAGGCCGCCGCGTCGGCAGGCACAGGCACATTGTCATCCTGGATAAAATCTCCCAGATGGCTGTCTTCTTCCTCGCCGATGGGCGTCTCCAGTGAGACGGGCTCCTGCGATATTTTCAGGATCTCCCGCACCCGGTCAACAGACATATTCATCTCCTGCGCGATCTCCTCCGGCGTGGGCTCTCTGCCCAGCTCCTGCAGGAGCTGTCTGGAAATGCGGATCAGCTTGTTGATCGTTTCCACCATATGCACCGGGATGCGGATCGTGCGTGCCTGGTCTGCTATGGCACGCGTGATCGCCTGGCGGATCCACCAGGTCGCGTATGTCGAGAATTTGTACCCCTTGCGGTAATCAAATTTCTCCACTGCCTTGATCAGGCCCAGGTTGCCCTCCTGAATCAGGTCCAGGAACAGCATGCCGCGGCCCACGTACCGTTTTGCGATAGAGACGACCAGTCTCAGGTTGGCTTCGGCCAGTCTCTTTCTGGCGTCTTCATCGCCTTCCTCCATGCGCTTCGCCAGGTCGATCTCTTCTTCCGCCGTCAGCAGCGGCACCTTGCCGATCTCCTTCAGGTACATGCGGACGGGGTCTTCGATACTGACGCCCTCCGGGACGGACAGGTCGATATTCTCCATATCGACCTCTTCCTCCTGGTCAATCTGCGGCTCATCGTCAATCAGCAGGATCTCCTCGTCCGGCGCGTCATTATCTGTCGTGAACCGGAGCACGTCTATGTCGTTCTTCTCCAGATAGTCGACGACATAGTCCAGCTGCTTGTCCGTGAGATTCATGTCCTGGAAGAAATCATGCAGCTCCTGGTATTCCAGCATGTTTTTCTTCTTCTTGGCGATCGCCAGCAGCTCCTTGGTTTTTTCCAGCAGTTTCTTGTTGTCTGCCTCCATTCGCGTTTCCACCCCTTCTAAATGCTCTGTTTCCGCTCTATGCAAATA
Source organism: uncultured Eubacterium sp. (assembly GCA_946611445.1). Classification (GTDB taxonomy): domain Bacteria; phylum Bacillota; class Clostridia; order Lachnospirales; family Lachnospiraceae; genus Bilifractor. Next base: position 4,815 of record CAMODP010000113.1, on the reverse strand, counting down.
GATCCGTCGGGAGACCCGTCTCCCGCAGTTTTTCCAGTTTCTTTTTTTCCTCCGCGAGGCGGAGCATACCCTGCATATCCGCAGGATCCAGCGCGGCTGCCTGCGCGTCCAGGCTGTTCCGCTTCATGCGGAGCAGGATGTCTGTCAGCGCCTTTTTTCTGTCCTCGTCAGAGCCCAGATCCATATTGGTGTTGAACAGCTCCGCGACCTTTGTCTGGACCTCGCCGTCAGTGAAATGATTGATCACTGCGGCCGGGCTGACCTGTCCGGATGCAGCCTGTGCCCAGATCAGCTCCGCGGCCTCCCTGTACAGCGGCGTTGTAAAATCGGACGGCGACAGGTAATCCCGGAGCGCAGGTATCAGCTCCGGCATATCCGTCAGCCAGGTCAGCATCAGCTTCTGTGATTTTTCCTCTGCGCTGTCCCGCCGCATCTTCGGGGGAGATGCCTGACGCGGCTGCTGCCGGAGCCGCTGTCCGGTCCCCTTCATGGCCTGTCTGCCGATCTGCCGCGTCAGCACTTCACGGTCGATCCGATACCTTCTGGCAATCGCTTCCGTATAGCTGTTGCGCTCGATCTCATCGCTGATATCGGCCAGCCTGGCAGCCGTTTCGTGCAGGAAATCTGTTTTTCCCTGCGGATCCTGCAGGTCAAAATCCCGCTCGCTCATCCGCACGGAAAACAGGAAGCTGTTTTCGGCTTTTTCCAGCCTCTCCTCAAAGGCCTCCGTCCCCTTGCTGCGGATGAACTCATCCGGATCCTTGTGCGGCCTGAGATCCACCACCTTCGCCGACAGACCTGCCTCCCGCAGCATGGGAATCGCCCGCAGGGCTGCGCGCACACCGGCGTCATCCATATCGTATATGACCAGGACTTCTCTGGTAAACCTGCCCAGCAGGGAACACTGCTGTGAGGTCAGCGCGGTTCCGAGAGAGGCCACCGCATTGGTATAGCCTGCCTGGTGCATGGAGATCACATCCATATACCCCTCACAGATGATGAGGTTTTTCCGCCGGCTGCGGCGCGCGGCGTGCAGCCCGTACAGATTGCGGCTCTTGTCAAATATCCTGGTCTCGGGAGAATTCAGGTACTTTGGCTTTCCGTCTCCCATCACGCGGCCGCCGAAACCGATCACGCGGCTGTTCGCGTCCATGATGGGATACATGACCCTGTTCCAGAATTTGTCTGAAGGGCCCCGCTTCTCATCGAACAGGAAGAGTCCCGAATCCATGAGCAGGTCATCCGCGTACCCCTTCTGCTTCATGAACTGATAGAGGTCATTGCTGTACCGGTCGGCGTATCCGAGTCCGAATTTCAGTATCGTCTCATCCGACAGCCCCCTGCCCCGGAGATATTCCATGGCCCTTGTCCCGGAAGGACTGCGCAGCTTCCCGACGTAGTACTTTGCCGCCAGGCGGTTCACCTCCAGAAGCAGCGAGCGGCGGTCAGCCTCTTCTCTGGCCTCCCGTGAGTTCACATCCTCCGGAAGCTTTACGCCGGCCCGCTCCGCCAGCACCTTCAGCGCTTCCTGAAAGGTATAGTTCTCATACTGCATGAGGAAGGTGATCACATTTCCACCGGCGCCGCAGCCGAAGCAGTAATACATCTGTTTGCCCGGACTCACGGAAAAAGAGCCGGTCTTCTCATTGTGAAACGGGCAGAGGCCGAAATAGGAGCTGCCCCGCCGCGTGAGCTTCACGTAAGGGGAAATGACATCTACAATATCATTCCTCGCGCGAACCTCCTCTATAATCTCATCGCTGTACCGCATGTTTCACGCCTCCATCCTGCTGCCGCCGTCTTGCGTGCTTCCCTCACAGGACATCCCAGGACTTCGGCACATAGATCTCCTCAAATCTGTGAATGCAGTACTGGTCTGTCATGCCGGAAATATAATCGCACACGACACGTTCCTTCTGCTCTCCCGCGTTCAGCATGCCGCGGAACTCCCCGGACAGCTCGTCCGGATGCTCCGACAGATAGCTGTACAGGGCGCTGATGATCCGGTCTACCTTGATCTCTTCGTGTTTTGCCACAGGATTTGTGTAGACATGCGCGAACATATACCGCCGCAGCTCCATCATCGCGTCCCTGACTTCATCGGACTGGCAGATGTCATCTCTGTCCCGGCTGGATGAGATCAGGTCCATGATCAGCGTGTTCAGTATTTCTTTATTCGTATCCCCCAGCACGGCGCGCAGCGGCTCGGGAATGTCTTCCTCCCGGATGATGCCGGCCCTCTGCGCGTCATCCATGTCATGGTGGATATAGGCGATCTTGTCGCAGAGCCGGACCACCCGCCCTTCCAGCGTCGAAGGGATCGTCTTCATCTGATGGTTCAGAATGCCGTCCCGCACCTCTCTGGTCAGGTTCAGTCCCCGTCCCTCGTTCTCCAGGATTTCCACCACGCGCAGGCTCTGCTGATAGTGACGGAATCCGGAGGGGCACAGCTTGTCCAGCGCCCGCTCCCCCGCGTGACCGAAGGGTGTGTGGCCCAGGTCATGTCCCAGCGCCACGGCCTCCACCAGGTCTTCATTCAGCCGAAGCGCCTTGGCGCAGGTACGCGCGATCTGGGAGACCTCCAGCGTATGCATCAGCCGCGTCCGATAGTGATCTCCCTGCGGAGAGAGAAACACCTGCGTTTTGTCCTTGAGACGCCGGAACGCCTTGCAGTGCAGGATTCTGTCCCTGTCCCGCATATACTCCGTGCGGACATCGTCCTGCGATACCGGCCTGTCCCGTCCGGCCGTATCAGCGCTGCAGGCTGCAAAGGGGCTCAGATAGCTGCGTTCATTCTGTTCAATGATCTCGCGGATCGTCATGACAGCATCGCCCCTTCCTGTTCACGCCGTGAAATGCATCACGCACAGTGTATCAAACATCAAAATTCCTCATATTTATTATACCGCAAATAATGTGCCTTTTCCTTTTTTATAAGTAATACTAAATACAAAAAAGCCGCCTGACGTGAAATCAGGCGGTATCTTATAATGTATGAATGCGGAAGATGGGACTTGAACCCACACGACCTTGCGGTCACAAGATCCTTAGTCTTGCTCGTCTGCCAGTTCCGACACTTCCGCATTTGTCACCGTATCCGGCAACAAAGTGAATTGTATCATTTGATTGCTGTTCCGTCAACTGTTTTTTTCATGCAAAAGCCCATGTCTTTTTCATGCAGAAACCCATGCCTGCTCCAGCTGCTGTACGATCAGGTCTGTCCAGCACTCGATGCCGTCCGGCCCCACGGGATGTATCGTGTCCCACGTAAAGAACTGATCGAGGAAGGGCTGGCAGAAGTCTGCCCAGTCCGCGACTCTCGCGTTCGGGTAGTACGCGGCAGCCTGCCGCATGGCCTCGATCTCGCAGTCGTAGTTCACGTTCCCATAGGCGGCTTCCATCGTAAACGGCGTGACAAAGACAACCGTCCTGTCCTCTCCCGCTATTTCCATGACAGCGTCCAGATAGGACGCATATGTGCCGACAGAAGGAATCGGATCATTCGTTCCGAGCGCAAAGACCAGGTTGGCACGGAGTTTTCCTTCTTCTGCAAGACTCTGCAGAATGGACAGGCCGGACGAACCGCCGTATCCCTCCTGGGCATCCATCTGCGTGTGCTTGGAATACGCGGCGTACAGATCCACGCCGGGAAGCATCTGTTCAATCACGCCTTCCGCCATCACGGAATAGGAATCTCCGATCCAGGTGACACTCTCGCCGCCCGTCACAGGTGCCGGCGCTTCCGTCTCCTCCTCTGCCATCAGTTCCAGGTATTCTTCCGCGGTCCGGATGCCCCGCGCGGCATTCCGGGCGATCTCTTCACTGCTCCGACAGAGAGGTGAGAATCGGAACGGCATTTTCAGAATCAGTGGTCCCGCGCTTTCCGCCTTCACGCTGCCGGAGGTCTCTGCATAAACGCCTTTCTCCGTTCCTTTCAGTACCAGGGGATCCGCACCGGCGATTCCTGCGCACACGCAGAGTGCCGGCAATACGGACACCGTCTTCAACAGTATCCTGCAAAAGCGCTGTTTTATGCTGTTCCGCCCGCTGTCCGCCATATTCTCACTCCAGGTTTTCTGTGGTATACTTTTCAAATGGTAACTATTCAGCTACGCTGAATGTTACCGCGCAAATCCATTCGAAATCGCCTTCGGCGAGGGATTTGCGCACTCCTGAATCATGTTCTTACGCCCTCAGCAGCGGAGTGCTGCGGGCTATCTGAATAGTTACCTCAAATATATCAATAATTCACCCGCTAAAAGGAGGGTTTTCATGCTTCGCGATCAGGTACTTGAAGATATCTATGACGGCAATTTCTATTCCCCGGATGACATGGTCATGACCGGCTGTCATGACTGCGCCGGCTGCTCGGACTGCTGCAGGCAGACGGCGGATACCATTATTCTGGATCCCTGGGACATGTATATGCTCTCACAGGGCACCGGGAAGTCCTTCACGGATATGATAGAAAAAGAGATCGAGATCCGCCTGGTCGACGGCCTGATCCTGCCGAACCTGATGCAGCACCACGGTGCTGAGGATGCGAAGGGCGTCTCGGAAGAAGACTTTTCCGATGATCACTGCGCATTTCTCTCGGAAGAGGGCCGCTGCCTGATTCACGCCTGGCGGCCAGGCCTGTGCAGGCTGTTCCCCATGGGCCGCTATTACGAGGGCGATTCTTTCCGCTATATCCTGCAGAAGGATGAGTGCAGCCGGCAGAACCGCTATCCCGTGCGGCTGCGGGACTGGCTGGAAATACCGGACCTGGAAGCCTATGAGGACTTCGTCAGAGACTGGCACGCCTTCCTCCGGCAG
>CAMODP010000112.1 GCA_946611445.1 uncultured Eubacterium sp. | reverse complement strand
GCAGATAGCAGGTTGCCGCTGCGATGCGGTCGTGCCGTATGATACCGGCTCCGTCATGAAGCGGTGTATTGTGTTCAAAAATATTGACGATCAGCTGGCCGCTGACGACTGCGTCCACCGGAATGCCGGTGTTTTCGAATTCATTCAGCCGCGTATCCCTCTCGAGCACGATCAGGGCGCCGGTCTTTACCTCACCCATTTCAAAGCATGCCCGCGCCAGCTCACTGATGGTATGATCGCTGAACCGCTTGTTTTCTTCCGGCGCGCGGTTCAGGGAGAGCAGTGAAGCCAGCGGTATGCTGTGGCCCATCTGTTCCAGAACCTTCCGCAGCTCCGGCTGAAAAATGATCACGACTGCCGTCATGGCCGCCATACTGAGGTTGCCGATCAGCCAGATGATGACCTCCATCTGCAGGAAATAGGCAACTGCTACAAAAGCGATAATAAACAGAATACCCTTGAGCAGTGTATAGGCCCTTGTGTTTTTTACCAGCAGAATCAGACGGTACACCAGCCATGAGATCAGCAGGATCTGTACGATGTCAATGATCTCGATTGTCTTCGGCGGGCGCAGCCAGGACAGCACATATACCCGCAGCCAGCCCAGAAAAGCATCCATGCGCGTTCTCCTTTATACCCTTTATCCGTTTCTGCAGACGACGGACAGTCCCTCTGCGGCAAATGGCGTCACAGTCAGAATATCTGCTTCGTCTCGTCTGTTACCCCGTCGGGCGCACCGGGCTCGTCAGCCGCAGGCTCTTCGCGCAGGACCGGGTAGGGGATCGTTTCATCGGCGGAATACGGGATCGTCGCATCTGTCGGAACCATCCTGTCAAGAGCCGGATAAACGGCTGTGGCGCCGTCTGCCGGGTTTTGTTCCGCCGCGGAATCCGTGTATGCCCCCTCTTCATCCGCGTAGGAAGCAGAATTATCCCCTTCACCGTAGCGGCTGTCTTCATCCGCGTATCTGTCTTCGGCCGCGTGTCTGTCTCCGGCCTGCTCTCTGCTGCCGTGTCCGTCATTCACGCCGTCTGCCTCATCCCGCGCAGGGGCGGCCCTTCTTCTGCGGCGCGGCACGCGCACTTCCTCTTCGTACTCGTCCTCTTCCGCGTCATGATCCGTGTCATACCGCGCAGAGGGCAGAATCTTCGGCACTACCTTTACATGATAATAATACTTGTCATCTTCAAACTGCAGGTATTCGCTTCCCGAATAATCCGCATTATAAAAGAAGAACTCCAGAAGCAGGGCTGCCAGCGCGGAGACCACCGTTCCGAATATAAGCGCGGATGTCTCAATCTCGGTCTCCAGGATGCCCGATCCTGTCATCATGAGGAATACGTACAGGACGCTGCCTACGATTATAGCGATCTCCCAGGAATGAGAGCTCAGCAGCTTGCGGATCACCGTCACCACCAGCATAATGACAACAAAGGTTATCATCATGAGGATAATGTCCCTGGATACCAGTTCCTGCGGCATGGTCTGCAGCACGTCCAGCAGCGAAGTGGCGGCAGAGTTTTTCATCGGCTCGATAGAGGTCGAGACGATGTGGATAAACTGCCAGGAAATCAGACCGCAGACCACGGAGATCGCGGAAACCGGTCCGCACAGCAGGCCTGTCGTCAGCGGGATCAGCAGCGGGATGTCCAGCCGGAACGCGACCGGCGCCAGCAGCAGTATGATGGCATCCTTCGGCACAAACCGGAAATAGAGCAGTGCCATGACGATATAGAGGATCAGCGCAAAACCGCCGACCTCCAGTCCCAGTCCGAAGCAGTGCGCTACTATCAGGATCGTCCCGATCACAACGATTCCGTTCAGCGGCAGAATGGCGCAGATCACGGCGAGAATCAGGATCACGAACAGGTTGTTCAGCGCGTTCATGTAGCCCAGCTGGTCATTGATCGCGATGAAAATCAGAACGGCAAGCGCGAACTTCAGCACCGGCCGTATATATACATCATAGGAAGCGTAAAAGGATTTGATCCCCTCCCGCATTCTGGCTATCACATTCATCTCTTATTCCTCCCCCACTCTCTGCGAACCTTCTCCAGAACGTCCTCTTCTCTGTACATGCGCCGCAGCCTTCCCAGCTGCCGCTCATATTCCTCAACGCGGGCCTCCGCGCGGACAAACCGGATGCGCGCAACCGTATAGGCGATCACAGAATATACCCCCAGCATCAGCAGGTAGCTGACGATGATGATCGCCAGCAGCGGCCGGAATTTCAGGTCGTTCAGGTTTGCCAGGACGAAGTCCAGATGATACAGGGCAATCAGCGCCAGCAGCAGGACATAGGCAATCGTCGTAAGCAGGAAATTACGGATCAGCGTGAGACTGATATAATCCCCCTGGTAAAACCGGTTGACCCGCAGTGCCCTGTCTCTGTTCCGCTGACGGAACCGGGCCAGCGATATCATCAGATGCAGTCGTTTTTCATCTGTCATGAATGTTCCTCTTCTCCGTTCGATATTGGAAATTTAATCAGTTCATTGTAGCATACTTCCCATTTTATGCAAAGATTTTTTCTCAGGCTTCTCCAGCTGCTATCGCGGCGCAGACGAACCACACCTTCCGGGCGCCTCCGGCGCGCAGCACATCCGTCATTTCGTCCAGTGTGCTGCCGGTCGTATAGATGTCGTCTACCAGCAGAATCCCGCGGGGGATCTCCGCTCCCGTCCGGAGGCGGAATGCGCCCCGGACATTCTTCCGGCGCTCCTGCGGCGTCAGTCCTCTCTGGGGAACCGTGTGCCGCTTCCTCCAGACCGGCTCTGCAGGCGGAATGCCGGACAGGGCAGACAGATGTACGGCGAGCTCCTCTGCCTGGTTGTACCCGCGCCTGCGCCACCGCCCCGTGTGGACGGGAACCGGCACGATCGCATCCGGTCTCCACCGGCGGATCCGGCCTTCTCCGGCATGCCATATGGACGCCGCGTAAAAACCGGCATATTCGGCGCGGCCGGTATACTTCATCCGCAGCAGGGATGCCTGAACAGCCGTCCGGTAGATATAGGGCGCGAACCCCTGCTCAAAGCTGTGCTGCCGTTTCCTGCAGTCCGCACAGTACTCTTTCCGGAACGCCTCGCTCCAGCCTGCGTCAGGATTCTCTCCGTCTGCGGGAGGGACTCCGAGCGGCCTGCCGCACCGCATGCAGACCGGTCCCCTGATCAGAGGCACATTCTCTGCGCAGGATGCGCACACCATGGGTTCCTCTCTCTTCAGCAGTCTGTCGCACAGGGGACAGTGTCTGGGGTACAGCCAGTCTGCCGCCTTCTGTATCATAATGATCCTTTCTCCCCCGGATCACTCTTCCATTTTTGAAAAAAATCAGCTGTCAGAACTGCTTCCCGGACTCTATCTCCGTGATCTCACGGATCCGTTCCGCCAGCGTCGTATACCGGTTTTCTTCCGTGGCATGGTCAATCATTGCCTGAAAAACATCCGCGCTCCCGATCAGCACAACGCTCTTCTTCGCCCGCGTGACAGCCGTGTAGAGCAGATTTCTCGTCTGCAGGAGCTGCGGCACGCCGAGAAGGGGAATCACGACGGCCGGATACTCGCTGCCCTGCGCCTTGTGCACCGTCATGGCATAGGCCAGTTCCAGCTCATCCAGCTGGCGGAAGGTATAGCTGATCATCCGGCCCTCTTCATATTCCACTTCCATCAGCTCATTTTGCAGGTCAATCCTGCGGATTATCCCGCAGTCCCCGTTAAACACGCCGCATCCCTGCTGCACCGGTATCCCGTGACGGCCGCGGATTTCCCATTCCAGCTGGTAATTGTTCCGGATCTGCATGACGCGGTCGCCCTCCCGGAAGATCCCCTCCGGCGTCTCTTTTTCCGCCTTTCTGCCGTCCGGCGGGTTCAGATACTTCTGCAGGACGGCATTCAGGCTCTCTACGCCAAGCGGTCCTTTCCTGGTAGGCGTGAGCACCTGGATATCTGACGGCTGCGCCTTCACATATCCGGGAAGCTTTTTTGCCACCAGGTACAGCACGGACTGCTGGATCACCGCGGCATCATCCCGCCTGAGAAAGAAAAAGTCCCGGCTGTTGTTGTCCAGCCTTACGGGCAGTCCGGCGTTGATCCGGTGCGCATTGACTATGATATCGCTTTCCTGGGCCTGGCGGAAAATATGCGTCAGCGTCACCACCGGAATACAGCCGGAACGGATCAGGTCCCGCAGGACGCTGCCCGGTCCCACGCTCGGCAGCTGATTGCGGTCGCCCACCAGGATCAGCCTGGTCCCCGGCGCCACTGCCAGCAGCAGCGCATGCATCAGATACATATCTACCATAGACATCTCATCTATGATGATGACATCCGCCTCCAGCGGATTGTCCGCGTTGCGCTCAAAGCGGATCTCCTCCATGGTCTCGTCGCTGACAGCCGACAGCTCCAGGAGCCGGTGGATGGTTGCCGCTTCATAGCCGGTCGCTTCCGTCATTCTCTTGGCAGCCCTTCCTGTCGGGGCGGCCAGCGCTATAGATTTCTTCTCGGACCTGAAATAGCGGATCATCGTATTGATCGTCGTCGTTTTTCCCGTTCCGGGTCCGCCGGTCACGATGAGCAGGCCGCAGCAGGCCGCCCGTTTCACCGCCTCCCGCTGCAGCGGATCCAGTGTGATCCTGTCTTTCTTCTCAAGCGCCCGGATCCGGGCGTCCACGCGGTCTTCATCCTCTCCCGTCAGCAGATTCAGCTCGTACAGCATGCGCGCCGCGTTCAGCTCCAGATGATAGGCCTGGGCTGTATATACCTGTCTCTGCGGTGTTCCGTCCGCGTCCGGCGCAGTCTTTACGATGATCTTCCTGTCAATGGCCAGATCCATCAGGTATTTCTCCATCTCCTGCGGATCCGTTCCCAGCAGTTCTCCCGCCCGTGCCAACAGGACCTCTGCGGGCAGGTACAGGTGCCCCTGTGTCCCCGCCTGGGCCAGCACATAGCACAGGCCGCTGCGGATGCGGAATTCAGAATCCGGACGGATCCCCACCTTGTGCGCGATCTCATCCGCTATGCGGAAACCGATGCCCCGGATGTCCTCCGCCAGACGGTATGGGTTTTCCCGCAGCACCTGGTAGAGCTGGTCCTGATAGTGCTCGTATATCCTGACACTCATCGCCAGAGAGATGCCGTACTGGGCCAGGAAAATCATCGCGTTCTGCATATGCGCCTTTTCCTCGGCCTGCGCTGCGATGTCCCGTGCCTTCTTCTCGCTGATGCCCTTGACCTCGGCGAGACGTTCCGGTTCTTCCTCGAGAATGCGGAGAGTATCCTCTCCGAATTTTTTAACGATGCGGCCCGCCAGAGACGGGCCGATGCCTTTGATCGCCCCGCTGCCCAGGTAACGCTCCAGCGCAGCCCCGCCGGCGGGCACGGTGATCCGCGCGCGGCTTGCCCGGAACTGACGGCCGTACACCGGGTGGTCGCTGAAGACGCCCTCCGCCTCCACATACACGCCCTCATGGACATCCTGAAAAGAGCCGACGCAGGTCAGCTCATCGCCGTCCACTGTCATGTTCATGACGGTGTAGCCGTTTTCGTCGTTGTGGAAGATGATGTGTTCTACGTATCCGCTGATGGTGTCCATGTGTACTCGCTTTCAGGCAGAAAATGTGTTGTCGGGCTCTGTTTACGACTATTAACAGTATAGAATTTGATAGTTTAGAAACCAACCGGACCCTGACATGGTGACCAGGGACAGCCAGATGGGCTCCGCTGCGCCGGTCCGAGCCTGCTCGACTAAGGTGTCCGGGACAGGTATGCCCCGGCCGCCTAAGTCTCGACCGGTCTCGGACACGTACTCGCTTGAGTCGCCCACGTGGCTGTCCCTGCTCCTCATGTCAGCTGAAATGCCTAATCGATAGAAAGAAACCGTCTCACTTTCAATGACAGCAGCCTGCGCCGTGGCTTCCTGTCTGGCGGACTGCGTTGGAGCAAGCGCTGACAGCATCTCGTGCGCGGTGCGCGAGGCACTT
>CAMODP010000111.1 GCA_946611445.1 uncultured Eubacterium sp. | reverse complement strand
GAAGACTTGATTTCCCCCCCACCTGCAGAGGAGGGGGCCATCTCCTTCTGGGTAAAAAAGGCCCTGCTCCGGAAGTCCGCATCCCTGCAAAAAAAGGCAAACAGCCCCAGCAGGAGCAGCAGCGCTCCCAGCCAGAGCCTGACCAGCGTATGAAAGGGAAGCTGCAGCAGCACGGCAGGCACTGCCAGCAGCTGAAAAACAGCCCACATACCTGTATTGCCCCCGACGATCCGGTACGCCGCGGCAGTAAAGGACCGCTCTTTGTCCGGCAGGAGCAGTGTGCCGGTAATCCAGGGAAATACCAGACACAGGATAAAAAACATGACAGCTTTGAACACTCAGTATGCCCCGCTTCCGGTAAAGACAACCCGGATCGTCTGAAGAATGATCTTGAAGTCTTTACGGATATTCCACTCCCGGATATATTTCATATCCAGAGAAACCACTTCATCAAAATCCACGATATCACTGCGCCCGCTGACCTGCCAGAGTCCCGTGACGCCAGGCTTCATGGACAGGCGGGCCCGGTGTTCCAGGCTGTACTGCTCCCACTCGTCTACGGTAGGCGGTCTTGTGCCGACAGCACTCATCTCTCCGCGAAGTACATTGTAAAACTGCGGGAGTTCGTCCAGAGAGTACTTTCTCATAAACCGGCCGATCGGTATGACCCTCGGGTCGTTGTCTATCTTGAACATCCCGCCCTTCATCCTGTTTTTCTCCATCAGCTCCGCCTTTCTGGCTTCGGCATCCGGATACATGGAACGGAATTTATACATGCGGAAACGCCTGCCGTTCATCCCGACGCGAATCTGTGAAAAGAAGACCGGGCCCGGAGACTGGATCACGATAATCGGCGCGAAAATCACGAATACAATGCCTGTCACTGCAAGGCCTGCCAGAGCAATCAGGATATCTGTCAGACGCTTGAGGAGCATCTGCTCGGGAGAGAAGGGCTGCACAGTTGAGGCAAGGACGATCTGATCCGCGATTCTGTCCATATGCTTGTTGGGAAGGACCTCCCCGATTTCATCAAGGCTGATGTAGATCGTCGTGCCGGCACTCATCAGGCTTTGCAGCAGTTCTTCGTCTCTGACCAGGGATGCGTCCGCAATCAGGACTTCATCCACCACTTCTTTCTGCATGAAGCTGTACAGGGCCTCTCTCCCGCAGAGGACCGGTATGCCTTCTTTTTCGGTATCTGCCGTCGTTTTTTCTTCATTTTCCGCGTCTGAAAAAACGGCAACGGCCGCGATCCGGAACTGCTTTTCCCCCCTTGTGCGGTAGAAAGACAGCTGCCTGTCCGCATCTCCGGCTTCCGCAATCAGGATCAGCCGCGGCAGCCGGTTGCCGGCTCTCAGACGTCTGTTAAGAAAGGTCTTATACAGACAGCGGGCGGCGAAAAGCATGCCGAAGTCCAGCAGAAACCACGCCCCGAAAACAAACCTGGACAGGTCATTGCTGACCTTGCTGATATAATTCCAGAAAGAAATGATGACAGCCAGAAGCAGCACGAATTTTAATGTCTCCGTGCATTCTTTCCATGCGGACCTCCGGAGGATGCTTCTGTGTACCTGAAATAAAAGGCCGATGACACCGGCCGCAAGTACGAGACCGATCAGGGTATTTCGGTAAACGGCCTCATGCAGAAGGACAGAGACCGCACCCGGACGCAGCGCGCAGGCACACAGAAAAGCCAGTGCTGTGACTGCCATATCCAGGACCGTAAAGTCCAGATGTTTTATCCATTGCTTCTGTGTCCGCATCCCGATCCTCACATGTTACCGGTTGTTCAGAATATCTACGTACTTTCCGTTCAGCACATCCAGCAGATACTGTCCGTACTGGTTTTTCTTCAGCTGTTCGTACTCCTCCAGCAGATCTTCCCGGCTGATCCAGCCGTTCAGAAAAGCGATCTCCTCCAGACAGGCGATCTTTCTGTGCTGATGCTGCTCAACAGTCTTTACGAAATTCGTGGCATCCGCAAGGCTCTCATGCGTACCGGTATCCAGCCAGGTAAAGCCCTGTCCCAGAAGTTCCACATTCAATTCGCCGTTCTCCAGATAGATCCTGTTCAGGTCCGTGATCTCCAGCTCGCCGCGGGCAGACGGCTTCAGATTGCGCGCGTATTCCACAACGCGGTTGTCATAAAAGTACAGGCCTGTCACACAGTAATTGCTTTTCGGGTGTTCCGGTTTCTCTTCAATGGAAACAGCCCTGCCGCTTTCGTCAAATTCAACTATGCCAAATCTCTCCGGGTCGTCCACATAATACCCGAAAACCGTAGCGCCGCGTCCGTTTTCAGCGGTTTCGACAGCCGCCCGGAGCCGTTTTTTCAAGCCATGTCCCGCAAAGATGTTATCGCCGAGGACCATGGCCACACTGTCATCGCCGATAAACTCTTCGCCGATGATGAAGGCCTGCGCCAGCCCGTCAGGTGAGGGCTGCACCCGGTACTGCAGATGAATTCCGAACGGCCGGCCGTCTCCCAGAAGTTCCTCAAACCGGGGCGTGTCCGCCGGCGTGGAAATAATCAGAATCTCCCGGATACCTGCATTCATCAGCACAGAAAGCGGATAGTATATCATCGGTTTATCATACACCGGCAGAAGCTGTTTGGAAGTAACCTTTGTAAGCGGATACAGCCTGGTGCCGGAGCCGCCGGCAAGAATAATCCCCTTCATATCTTTATCCTCTCAACAGAATTATGTATACTGAAACGACAGTTATCAATATTCTAACATATCTGCAGGCAGACCTGCAAGTATTCAGCCTCCCCGCCTGCTGCGCAGAACCGCTTTTGCCTTTTCCTTCATCAGGCTCTTCAGATAGCCCGCTCCCATGGCTCTCTTTACCCAGGCAAGCGCGCCTTCATATCCTTTCTCGCGCAGAAGGCGCAGAACCTCATCCCGTTCCGGAGGCATCGCAGACGGCTTTTTGAGGGCGTCCCCCCTGACCAGGGCCGCGTCCAGCGTACTGGGGCAGCACCGCAGGCCCTGTCCGTAAGTGTCCAGCAGTTTTTTCCCCTGTGCGGTATTCACCAGCATCAGGGAAACGCCTTTTTCTCTCTGCAGCGGTCCGCCCCCGGAGGTCAGCAGTTCCGGATGGGCCTGTTCAATACCCCAGTAATCTCCCAGCGAGATGTCCCCGCACCGCTCTGCGGAAGCATATGGACAGCTGTAGCAGCTCTCACGGTTTGCCAGAGAGTTCTGAAACAGGTACCAGTAACCCTCTTCCATCGTCGCCAGCAGTACCCATCTCTCCCGCTCTTTATTTTTCAGCCGGAAGCGGGGGAAATATGTGAATCCCCTCTGCTTGTCCCGGAACTGGTATGCTGTGACGGTGCCGCGGTATTTTCTGCCCAGATAATCCAGATACTGCCGGAACATCTTCTCGGCAGGCACGCCGTGGCAGAGAATATCCGCGGTATACAGATGTTCTGCCGCTGTCTTTTCTGCCAGCAGATACTGCCGCAGACCTGCGCACTGGCACGGCGTTCCGGAAAACAGGACTTTCCGCCCCTCCAGGAGATCTCTGCGGACCTGCGGATACACCGTGTCTGTCCGGCTCTGGGCATACTTGGAGCCGGACAGCGCCGCGAGCTCCCTTTTTTCAGATACCCGCACATGCTGCAGCGAGACAGCCTGTCCGCGGGGAGATCCAAATACCATCGCGCAGCCGTATACGATGCCGCCTTCTCTCAGAAAGTCCTCAGCCAGAGCCGAGAAAGCGCCTCCCGACGCGGACTGCATGAGGACGCGTTCTTTTCCGGCTGCTGCCGCATACACGGCAAGGGGCACTTTCCGGTCCGTCCGTTCCAGAACCGGGCAGGCCGCTTCACATCTGCCGCACTGAACACAGAGGCTGCCGTCAGTCACAGGAAACCGGAAACCGTCCTCATTTTCCTGCAGGGAAATGGCCTTCTTCGGGCACACTGCCGCACAGGCGCCGCAGCCGGCGCAGTCTTTTTTCTCAACCCTGTCAATCATCTTCAACCCCCGACGACTGTTTCAGAAATGCCAGCAGCGTTTCCCTGTGCGTCTCACAGTCAATAAAGTTCAGCAGCCGCAGAAGCTGGTCTGTCCCGTACTCCCGGAAAAACCAGTCATCTCTGCGCCGGTGCCGCGTCACCTTGTTATATGCCTTATACAGCAGGCTGCGTCCGGCGATCGTGTCCATATTCTGCGGTCTCCGGAAATCCACATATTCCCGGAAATGTCTCCGGACAGCTTCCTCATCTGCCAGTTCCCTGCTCCTGTCTTCGAATGCCTGCAGGATCTGCCGCTCCTCCTCAGGCGATGCCAGGCGGATCGTGTCCTTCGGTTTCACCCGCACGCGGCAGGACACCCGGATTTCTTCCTTTGACACCTCCGCCTCCAGAAGCAGACCGGAATACCGCAGGTCATTTCTCGTGGGCCTTGCAAAAAGAAAATCTCCCTGTCCGTACACGATCGTACTGCCATGGTAGACTTCCCGGCAGCCGATGCAGTGTGTGTGCTGGCAGACCACCAGGCCTGCGCCGCAGTCCGCCATTTTCCGCAGCGCGCGCTGTTCGCCGGGAGACGGATACCGCCAGTCCAGGATGCCGCCGTGATAGATCACGATCACCTGGTCACAGACAGCCTTCAGATCGCGGATCTCGTCAAATGTCCGGAGCGGATCATACGCGTTTACGCCTGCCCTCGCTTCCGTCGCGTAGGTGAATTCATGTTCCGCGCAGGCATAGATGCCGACGCGTATCCCGTCTTTCTCCAGAATAAAGGGCCGGGAGGCTTCTTCCGGTGTGCCTGCGCCCACACAGGGAATGCCCTGCTCCCCGAACAATTCTATCGTATGCAGCACGCCGGCGGTGCCGAGATTCGCGCTGTGGTTGTTGGCCAGCACCATCAGAGACGGGTGCAGCGGAAGAATTCCCGCCATGCAGGCGGCAGGCGCAGTCAGCATCGGCCCGTGCTTGCGGATAGGCTCGCCTGCGCCGTCAAAACAGCACTCAAAGTCAAAAATCCGGAAATCGAAGGTCTGCAGATAGTCCAGAAGCTCCCGGGTATACAGTTTTTCGGCATTGCCGAGCCAGAAATCCTTTTCCGTGAATTCTGTGGGGGCAAAATCGCCGCCTATCACAATTCTCATATGATTCCTCCTATCGACAAGATGTCACTGAGGAGACAAGGGATACCCTAGTGGACGCATTCAGCGAGCACGCGCCCGAGACCGGCTGAGTCTTGGGCGGCTGGGGCATACCTGTCCCTGGCGCCATAGAGGAGCAGGCTCGGGCCGGCGGAGCAGCGGCCATCTGGGTATCTCCTGGCTCCAGCCAGCGTCCTGTCTCGTTTCACTTCAGTTCCAGCATCTCCGCATACTGCTTCTCATATTCTTCCGGATGAAATTTGTTGTACCCGGCGCCGTGATACAGCGTGATCTCGCTGAAGTACATCTTTCCTTCCAGTTCGTAGAAGTCCACACGTACATACCGGAAGTTCTTTGCGATCCTGTTGCCGAACTCGATCATCTTGTCGAGACACGCAGGGCGCGGTTCAGTCACAGGCCTGTCAACTTTTTTATATTTTACGTCTGAGACCCACTGGAAAGGCAGCAGCTTCCACTCCGGTGTAAAGAGCGTGCGGAAGCCCTCTCCCTCACGGTCAATGACATAGTAGACAAAGCCCAGCTTTCCGTTGAAATAATGCAGCTTTACGTCGTTCGGGATACGCCCCTCGCTGTCGGTGAGGAGCGGCTCTACAATGATGCAGGGTTTTATATTTTTGTACTGCCACTCCTGGGTTCTGTAATAATAATTCAGGTGCATCCAGCGGCGGCATTTGTTCTGCAGTTCCCTGAAATTGACTTCATTCTTGTCGCGGATAATCCGCCATGTTCCGGCACCTGTGTTGGCTTTGACTACGCAGGGAACATCCGGCAGGTTTTCATAGGTGACCTGCCGCCAGTCTTCCGTCCGGAAGAGAATCGGTACGGTGTACTCTTCTCCGAAATTCTT
>CAMODP010000110.1 GCA_946611445.1 uncultured Eubacterium sp. | reverse complement strand
TGGAATCCGAGATGTCGTAGACTTTTTTTGTGAGCTCGGCGCGGTGGCCGGCCAGCCATTTCAGGCTCAGTGCCTGGACGGAGAAGGACATGTCCATGATTTCGGCGGGGTGGCCCATGCCGCAGGCCAGGTTTACCAGGCGGCCTTCGCCGAGGACGTTCAGGGTCCGGCCGTCGGGCAGGGTGTAGCCGATGATGTTTTTGCGGCGGGTTTCAGCTTTGACGGCCATCTCACGGAGGGCGGCGACGTTGACTTCGCAGTCGAAGTGGCCGGCATTGCAAAGGATGGCCTGGTCTTTCATGACGGCAAAGTGTTCGGGTGTGATGACATCTTTGCAGCCGGTGACGGTGACGAAGATGTCGCCGACCTTCGCAGCCTCGTGCATCGGCATGATGCGGAAGCCGTCCATGGTAGCGTCCAGCGCTTTGAATGGATCGATCTCGGTGATGATGACGTTGGCGCCCATGCCCTTTGCGCGCATGGCAGTGCCCTTGCCGCACCAGCCGTAGCCGGCGACGACAACGGTCTTGCCTGCCACGATCAGATTGGTGGTGTCCATGATCGCGGTCCAGACGGACTGTCCGGTGCCGTATTTATTGTCATAATAGTGTTTGGCCTTTGCGTCATTCACGGCCATCATCGGGCAGGGGAGGATCCCTGCTTTTTCGCGGGCTTTCAGGCGATGGATGCCTGTAGTTGTCTCTTCGCAGCCGCCGATCAGCTGGTCGGCATATTCGCTGCATTTTCCGGACAGCAGGTGAATCAGGTCGCCGCCGTCATCCACGATGAGATGCGGGTGGCATGCCAGCGTGGCCGCGAGCAGATCTTCATATTCCTGCGGGGAGACATCATACAGACCATAGGTGTCGACACCCATTTCCGCGATAGCGGCGGCTACGTCATCCTGTGTAGACAGAGGATTGCAGCCGGTCAGGTGAACCTCAGCCCCGCCTTTTGCCAGCACCAGGCCCAGATTCGCTGTCTTCGCCTCCAGATGGACGGAGACGGCAATGCGAAGTCCCGCAAAAGGCTTTTCCTGTTCAAACTGTTTCTCAATCTCAGAGAGAGCGGGCATAAACGAGCGAACCCACTCTATTTTTTTGCGCCCCTCCGGGGCAAGAGACGCATCTCGAATTATACTCATAAGGTATCCTCCTTTAAAAAAAAGTAATTGTTCAGATAAGCCAAAACACTTTTCTGCTGCAGATGTACGAAAGTGGTTCGCAGACTGTAAGTTCAGCAGACAGCAGGCCGGGAGCAGAAACTCCCCGCGGACGCTTTTCAGCGAGTACGTGTCCGAGACCGGCCGAGACTCAGGCGGCCGTGGCATTCCTGGCACGGGCGCCATAGCCGAGCAGGCTCGGACCGGCGGAGCAGCGGACACGGGGAGCTCCTGTCCCCACCTGCGTCCATCTTATATTATTCTATTACAGATATTCTTCCACAATCTTCTGCACCTCGAAGTGCACCTTCTCGCTGTCGATCCCGGGGTATTCTCCGTGCCTGAAGGCGAATTCTCCTGCCACCATGACGGAGTCAACCTCCGACCCGTTCGCGGAGTAGCACAGGGAGGAGAGAATATTGTTGTTCGGGAAGAGGGATACGGCATTCAGGTCCAGGAAGGCCAGGTCTGCCCATGCCCCCTCGCGGATCACGCCGAGCCTGCCCTCTTCATGCAGGGCCCGGGCCGCATGGGTGGTGGCGCAGCTGACGACAAAGGAAGCCGGCGCCGCGGTGGAATCCCGGCAGATGCCCTTGTGGATCAGGGACAGGAGTCCCATTTCCCGGAACATGTTCAGGGTGTTGTTGCTGGCTGTGCCGTCTGTGCCGAGGGTGATGTTAATCCCGGATTCCCGCATGGCGGTGACCGGCGCGAAGCCGTTGCCCAGCTTTGCGTTGCTGGCGGGATTGGTCACGACAGAAGAACCGCTCTCGGCCAGAATGCTGACATCCTTTTCATCCAGCTGGACACAGTGCGCCAGAATCGTGTGGTCACTCAGAAAACCGACGTCCCGCATGACTTCGACAGGAGAGCGGCCGCCGTACTGCGCGCGGCAGTTTTCGATCTCTGTGAGGCTCTCGGAGAGGTGGGTCTGCCGCAGCATGTGCCGGCGCTCGGATTCCTCCACTACCTGTTCCAGCATATGCAGAGAGCAGGTATAGATGGCGTGCGGGGACAGGATGAAATGCAGGCGGTCGCTCTGCCAGGCATCCATCTCTTCCATGGCCTCCCGGAAACGGGGATTGTCATCTGCGTAAAGGCTGTCCCCTACCAGGCCGCGGCCGATCCAGGCGCGCATGCCTGCCGCGTCGGCAGCTCTGGCGGACTGCTCGTGGAACATATGCATGTCTACAAAGGAAGTTGTCCCGGTCCGCAGCATCTCCATGCAGGCCAGCAAAGAAGTCCAGTAGGCGCCTTCTTTCGGCAGGCGGTCCTCCACGGGTGTGATGCGGCCGAAGAGCCATTCCTGAAAATCGACGTCATCCGCGTAGTTGCGCATAGAGGTCATGTAGGCGTGGGTGTGCATGTTGATGAGTCCGGGCATGATCAGCTGTCCGGAGGCGTCGATAACTTCACAGGGTTCATCCGGGCGGTTTTCGCCGGCAGCATCATTTGCGGTGCCGGCAGCGGAAAGGTCTGTGCCGATTCCTGCAATTTTACCGTCCCGGATAAACAGGTCGGCCTGTCCGGCGCGGAAGGAATCGCCGTCCGGCAGCAGCAGCGTGCCATTGATGATTTTTTTCAGCATTATTGTACTCCTTTTGGCGGGTGAATTGTGAAAGTGCGCAGCGAACAGCAATCCGCAGCGTACTTCTGGTGCGTGCATTTTGATAAACTGTGTGCGGCCGGGCAGGCAGCGCCGGCGGATCCGGGCCTCAGTTCAGGAACATCCGAATCTCGCTGCAGATTTCCGGCTGGACGGTGTTGTCTTTCACCGTGATGACAGAAGCGGCCATTGCCGTGCCGATCTCACAGGCCTGCCGCAGAGTAAGACCGGAGGTCAGGCCGATGGTGACGCCTGAGAAAAAAGCGTCCCCGGCACCGGCGGTATCAACCACAGGTACCTTGCGGGCGGGAACAAAATCAGCTTTTCCGGACAGCTCCGCGCAGACAGCCCCGCCGCCGCCCATGGTAATGATCATGCGCGAGATCTGTTCTTTCTTGATGAGGAGGGGCAGGAGAGTGCGGAGCTCTTCCGTCTCCAGATTCTCCAGGTTTTCGTCGAAGAAAACGCCTGCCTCCTGCAGGTTGCAGACAAAGCAGCTGGTTTTCTTCAGGCGTTCCTTTTGCGCCAGCGCGATGGAGATGTTGGACACGAGCGCGTATACAGGTATATCATGGGCTGCCGCCAGCCGAAAGACAATGTCCAGGATCTCTGTTTCCATATCCAGTTCGACAACGAACGCGTCAGCCTTTTGGGCGATCTCTTCCCCTTCCTCGAGGAGGATGTCAACAATCCGGCTGAGATCCGGACGGACGGAAATGGAAGCTGCCACGTCGCCCCGGCTGTCGAAGACAGCCAGCCATGTGCCGCACCCGTTGGGAACGCTGCGCATGTGGGTGGTGTCCACGCCGGAGGTGAGCAGCCGCGCGATCATATCCTGGCCGATCCCGGAGGTATCCGTCAGACCGATCATCATGGGAGAAAAGCCTGCCCTGCCGATGTTTTCCGCCACATTGCGGCTGACGCCGCCATGCACCTGGATGATGTGGCCGGCATTGCGGCCGTTCTGCACGAACGCCCCGTCCGGATATCCTTTGATGTCGACAAAGACAGAACCGATGACTGCGATTCCCATAAGCATCTCCTTTTTATATGTGACAGCATAACCTCAACTTACTATAACATAAAAAGGCGGCAGAAGCCGCCTTTTTTTAGAAAGATATGATTTGTCAGCCAGGAGCTGTATTATCCCGGTTAAAGCCAGAGCACTTACCAGGTCTCCCCGGCATCGCCGGTGCCGTCGTCCCATGTCTCTTCCGCGCCGCCGTCATCCGTCTCCGGGCCGCCGCCGTAGTTCGGTGTGGCATCGCCGAAGGTAACAGTGGTGTCATTCGGAACGTACTCGATCATGGTTTTGCCGGGATTCAGATGAATCTCGTTGCCGTTCAGATCATAGAACTGTGTCTGATAGTCCACGCCGGGCTTGACGCCTTTGATCGGGATAGCTTTGCCGTCGGTGATATACAGGCCGTCAGTTTCGCCCATAAGGCCGATGTCCAGATGACCGTAATCACTGATGACGACCTGCGCGACATACTGCACGATGATGTTTTTGAAGGTCAGCTGTTCGCCGGTCTCTCTGTCAATGTGCGCGTCGCCGTACTCATAGCGTTCGTACAGCTTCGTATCCGGATTGTAGTTGAACCAGGGGGTGTCATACGCAAACGGAATATTGACGCGGGTGGCGTCTTCTCCGCTCTCCAGCGGGGTGTCAGCTGTGTTGAATTTCAGGTTCGGCTGGAAATCGGCGCCGTGCGTCAGCTGCATGCCGCGGTCGGTGGCGATGTTCAGCAGGCCCTGGCCGGTGGCGTAGGCATTATGAGGCGCCTCACGGTCATCTGTCCGGTAGAAGTTGCCGTCGCCGTCGTAGTCCATACCATTGATGGTCTGGCGGCCCTCATCCTCGATAATCTTCTGGGCAAAGGCGCTCCATCCGAAGTGCGTGTAGATCGCGTCATTGTCATCTGCCATGAACAGATAGTAATGACGGGAACTGCGGATCGGGCCGAGCACGCCGACACTGGCGATATCCTGAAAAACAGCCATCAGACGGGTGATAGAGCCCTCAACCATGGCCTCGTACAGGATGTCGGCCTTTGCGATGCCGGACTGCGGAATAGCCGGCTGCAGGTTGTTGATCATGACGGCAAAGGGACGTTTCTGTCCGATTTCGGTGCTGACCGGCTCGCCGGTCAGGTAGCTGTACATCATTCCCTCACCGAGGGCGGCCGGCTCTGTCTGAGCAGCGTCCTGGGCTACGGGTTCTGCTGTCAGCGGAACTGCCTGCAGAGGCTCCGCTTCTGCGAGAGCGGTGACGGGTGTGACAGCCAGAAGTACAGCTGCCAGCAGCGGACTGCACAGCTGCAGAAGTTTCTTTCTTCTCTTCATAGTGGAATACCTCACTTATTCTTTTTTTACTGCCTTTTTGAAAT
The DNA here is from genome assembly GCA_946611445.1 of uncultured Eubacterium sp. Lineage (GTDB taxonomy): Bacteria > Bacillota > Clostridia > Lachnospirales > Lachnospiraceae > Bilifractor. The sequence continues at coordinate 1,065 of CAMODP010000110.1, read as the reverse complement.
GCGGTGTTTTCCCGGCTGCTCCGCTGGACAGAGCGGCCGCCGGGGTAAAAACCCTGTCTATTATAGTACAGAAAAGTATTTCTGACAAGGCTGGCGTTTTTCAGGGCAGGGAGAGCACCAGAAAGAAAGCCTCCGGAGGCCGAAAAACGGGAGATGACGGATCCGGGATACGGGAAGCCATCGGGCAGAAAGATGAAGAAAAATCACCTGCAGAATGAATACAAAAAAATAATGCCCCCCAAAAATGAATATAAACGTTGCCAAATCCTCTGTTTATCCATATAATAAGTAGTTGCAGAATACTTTATCCTGCAGAATTTTTTGTATTACGGAAGGAGACATACTATGAACATGAAAAAAATGTTTGCAGCAGTCCTGACAGCTTCTATGGTAATGAGCATGACCGGTGTCACCGCCATGGCGGACGGCGCCATCAAGATCGGTGGTTCCGGCCCGCTGACAGGCCCGGCCGCCGTGTACGGAACAGCTGTTAAAAATGCTGCCGAGCTGGCTGTGGAAGAGATCAACGCGAAGGGCGGCCTGCAGTTTGAGCTGCAGTTCGAGGATGACGCCCATGACGCGGAGAAGGCCGTCAATGCCTACGGCGTCCTGAAGGACTGGGGCATGCAGGTTTCTCTGGACACCGTCACATCCAAGCCCGCTGAGGCGGTAGCCCCGAACTACTTTGATGATCACATCTTCGCGATCACTCCGTCGGGATCCTCCCTGGCTGTTATCTACGCTGATGTTGACAATATGGAAGATCCCTACGGCAACATCTTCCAGATGTGCTTCACAGACCCGAACCAGGGTGTCGCCAGCGCGGACTATCTGTCTGAGCACACGGATCTGGGCACCAAGGTCGCCGTCATCTACAAGAATGACGACACCTATTCCAGCGGCATCTATGAGAAATTTGAAGAGGAGGCCGCAGAGGTCGGTCTGGAGATCGTATATGCAGGCACCTTCAACGACCAGAGCGCACAGGACTTCTCCGTACAGCTCGGCGATGCGCAGGCAGCCGGCGCTGACGTTGTGTTCCTGCCGATCTACTATGATCCCGCT
>CAMODP010000109.1 GCA_946611445.1 uncultured Eubacterium sp. | reverse complement strand
GAAGAGATTCTTTCAGCAAATGGTTTTTCTATATATATTATCCTCTGCACCTGACTGTTCTGTGGGTGCTTCGGGACTATATGTTATAGATTGATATCTTGCCGCTTCGGAGGGAGAGAAAAAGCATCGCAATTCTGCCAGGGTTCCTGTAAAATGGTCACAGATAGCCAAATAAACAAGAATTGCGACCGCTGAAGCCGGAAAAGCGGTCGCAGAGAGATGAAACAGACACAAACTGCGACCCTGCCGGGAGCAGGAAAGAAAATACAGTACAGCAATACATTAAGAAGCAGGAAAAGGAGTACACGTTATGGAACAGCATCTGTTTACAAATGAGATTATACTGTCATGGCTTCAGTATTTTGCCCAGAATACCAGGATTGATCTGGAACGTGTCAAAATGCTGGACATCACCAGGAAAAACAAGAATGTGATTCCGATGGTGGAATCGCACCGGGCGACGCTGGTCTTCACGGAAGCCGGCGACAAGGATATTTTCTACCGCATGTGGACTGCCGGCCTGGGCGACTGTGAAGTGTGGTACAATGAGGGCTCGGAGCCGGTCGGACCGATCTGCCATGACAAGCTCAGCGATATGATCAACCGGGGCATTAATGCCTCCGCCGGCATGCTGATCCTGAACCCGAATGCCAGAAATACCTACAAGATCGGCATGGACAACGAAAACTTCCGCCGCGGCTCCGTTCATTATGTAGGTTCAGAGATCCGTTCCGTCATTCTGAACAAGATGCAGGTAGAGCTGCAGGATGACATCTGCATCATCAGCGGAGAGAGCATCGCTGTGGAGGCGGCCCTGATCGCGACAGAGGGAACGGTCATCGCCGTGGAGTACGACGGCGCCGACCGCATGACCATGGAAGAAAACATCGAGCATTTCGGGCTGCACAACATCCAGGTCATTGACCATGTAGATGCGGAAACGATGAAAGACTGCCCGGTGCCTTCACTGGTATTTCTGGTGGCTTCAGCCAGTATGGAGCAGGAGCTTGACTGCCTGACCAGACTGAATCCGCAGATCAGCGTGGTCATTTATACACTGGACTTCAGTGTGGCTGCCAACATCGAGAGCACATTTGAGAAATACGGCATCCGCGACAGAGAGGTAATCCAGATCTCCGTGTCCAAGCTCAACAACAAGAACTCTTTCGACCAGCAGCCTGCGCCCTGGATCATCTCCGGAAAGGCCGCAAGGGAACTGTAAGAGAACCATAAGACATACGTATAGAAGAAAGGGCCGCACGACCCTTTCTTTATTTCATAAAAGATGAAAATAAGTAATGATAAATATGAAAAGTATTAAATAAAGAACTTTACTTTTGGCATTCCCATAGTATAATGAAACGTACTTGCAGCCGTCGGGCGGACGTGCAGCACAGCGGAGCAGCCTGGAAGCGGAGTGTCCCTTCCTCTTTCGGGCGGGAGAATACGAATTCTTTTAATTGTTTGGGACGGGAGGAAAGCGGAAGCGATGAAGAATACTGTTGAGATCAGATGGCACGGGCGGGGAGGCCAGGGGGCGAAGACTGCTGCCCTGCTTCTGGCTGATGTTGCCTTTAAGACGGGACAGAATGTGCAGGGTTTCCCGGAGTACGGACCGGAGCGGATGGGCGCGCCGATCACGGCCTTCAACCGGATCAGCCGGGACCGCATCCGCGTGCATTCCAATATTTATGATCCTGACTATGTTGTGGTGGTGGATGAGACGCTGCTGCATTCTGTGCATGTGACGGACGGACTGAAGGAAGAGGGAGCCATCGTGGTCAACACGCCGAAGGCGCCCGAAGAGATCCGTCCTCTTCTTCGCGGATACAAAGGACGGGTAGTGACGATCGACGCGCGCGCTATCTCTGAGGAGACGCTGGGGAAGAATTTCCCGAATACGCCTATGCTGGCTGCCATTGTAGCTGTCAGTCATGTGATGGATAAGGAAACCTTCTTTAAGGAAATGGAAGCTTCGTTCCGGCATAAATTTGCCAAGAAGCCGGAGGTAATCGAAGGAAACAGGAAGGCACTGAAGCTGGCCTATGCGTCTGTGCAGGCTTATGCGTCTGTACAGGCCTATGCACCGGCCGAGACCGGCGCGCCGGCACAGAGCTTTGCGGCAGCTGAGACCGGTACCCCGGCGCAGCCTTGAAAAGGAGAACAGTATGCGTACAGATATAACAAAGATTCACGAGCAGTCGGCGTGGACCGAGCTGACGGAAGGCCTGCAGATGTATGCGGGCGGCACATCACGGCAGTTCAGGACCGGGGAGTGGAGAACGAACACGCCGGTCTGGGATTTTAAAAAATGCAAGCAGTGCCTGCTCTGCACGCCGACCTGCCCGGATGTATGCATCCCGGTCGTTGACGGGAAAAGAAAAGGATTTGACTATGACCACTGCAAGGGGTGCGGCATCTGCGCACGGGTCTGCCCCTTCCAGGCAATTGAAATGAAGGAGGGCGTACAGCCATGAGCAGAAAGAGCAGGGTGATCAGGGAGCGCCTGTCCGGCAACGAGGCCGTGGCAGAGGCGATCCGTCAGGTCAATCCGGATGTGATGCCGGCTTTTCCGATCACGCCGTCCACGGAGATTCCCCAGATGGTGTCTTCTTTTGCGGCAAACGGGGAGATTGACACGGAGTTTATCCCGGTTGAGAGCGAGCATTCAGCCATGTCGGCAGCGATCGGAGCCGAGGCTGCGGGTGCCAGGACAATGACGGCCACATCCTCTGCCGGTCTGGCACTGATGTGGGAGGAACTGCTGCTGGCGGCGTCCAACAGGCTTCCGCTGGTTCTGACACTGGTAAACCGCACGCTGTCAGGCCCCATTAACATCAACTGTGATCATTCCGACGGCATGGGAGCCCGGGACACCGGCTGGATCCAGATATATGCGGAAAACAATCAGGAAGCCTATGACAATTATATTCAGGCTTATCCCATTGCCGAGCATCCGGATGTACACCTGCCTGTCATGATCTGTCAGGACGGGTTTATCACCAGTCATGCGGTGGAGAATATCGAACTGCTGGAGGATGAGGCGGTCCGGGAGTTTGTCGGAACCTATGAACCGGAGGAGTATCTGCTGAATCCGGGAAAACCGGTTTCTGTCGGACCTTACTCTGTGTCGGCTTATGCCATGGAGGCAAAAAAGGCACAGGAAGACGCCATGGAAAAAGCCGGGGAGGTCATCCTGAAGGTCGCGTCTGATTTTGCGGAAATGTCCGGCCGGTCTTACGGCTTTTTTGAAGAATACAGGACAGAAGACGCTGATTATATCATGCTGATCATGGGGTCGGCGGCCGGCACGGCCAAGGAGGCTGTGGATGAGCTGCGGGAAGAGGGCCGGAAGGTCGGCGTGCTCAAGCTGCGCGTGTTCCGCCCGTTCCCGGAAAAGGAAATCGCGGAAGCGCTGCGGAACTGCCGGGCGGCTGCGGTCATGGACCGGTGTGAGAGCTACAACGGCAACAGCGGCCCGCTGGGAAGCGAGGTCCTGGCCGGTCTGTACAGGAACAGAGTGCATATCGAGACGGTCAGCTATGTATACGGTCTGGCCGGCAGAGATTTTACCACAGATCACGTGCGGGAAGTCTTTGACCAGCTGCGTGCCCTGACTGAGGAGGGCGCACGGATACCGCAGCATCAGTATATCGGTCTCCGGGAGGCCGCACAGCCGGAGTGCTCTGTCAGCGAAGCGGGCATGCAGCCGGGCGGAAGCCAGGCGGAAGAGGAGGCGCGGATATGAGTGATTACAGACTCAAGACAATGATGCAGAAGCCGGAGCGGCTGGCGCCGGGGCACAGAATGTGTGCAGGCTGCGGTGCCACGATCGCTGTCCGCGCAGTGCTCCGCGGCCTTCACGAGGAAGACCAGGCCGTGATCGGCAATGCCACCGGCTGTCTGGAGGTTTCCTCCTATATGTATCCCTATACAGCCTGGGAGGACAGCTATATACATAACGCTTTTGAAAATGCCGGCGCGACCCTGAGCGGCGTGGAGTCTGCATACCGCGCACTGAAAAAGAAGGGAAAGCTGGGAGAGCAGGACCGCTTTAAATTCATCACGTTCGGCGGTGACGGCGGCACCTATGATATCGGCTTCCAGTCCCTGTCAGGCGCAATGGAAAGAGGCCACGATCTGGTCTATGTCTGCTACGACAACGGAGCTTATATGAATACCGGTATCCAGCGTTCGTCCGCAACGCCGATGTACGCAGACACGACAACGACACCGGCGGGCACGCAGTCCGCAGGAAAGCCGCAGTACCGGAAGGATCTGACGGCAATCATAGCCGAACACTATGTGCCCTACGCGGCGCAGACGACGCTGACCCGTGACTTCCGCGATATCCATCGCAAATCTGAAAAAGCCATCTATACGGAAGGCGCCGCATTCCTGAATGTGATGGCACCCTGCCCGCGAGGCTGGCGCTATGATATGGCAGATATCATGGAAATCTGCCGTCTGGCTGTTGAGACCTGCTACTGGCCGCTTTTTGAGGTGGATCACGGCAGGTGGACGCTCTCCTATGAACCGAAGAATAAACTGCCGATTGAGGATTTCCTGCGCCCGCAGGGCCGCTTCCGCCATCTGTTCAAGCCTGAAAATGAGCATCTCATCGGGCTGTTTCAGGAAGAGGTCGACAGACGCTGGGAGGATCTTCAGTACCGCTGCGCGAGGGAGCGCTGATCACACATGACGCTTACATCTTATCAGATCTTCAAAACCGTTGCTGAAATCGGAAGTTTTCATAAAGCTGCAGAGGTGCTGGGTCTGACGCCATCGGCGATCAGCCACTCCATCTCTGCTATGGAGAATGAACTTGGCTTCAGCGTCCTGACCAGGAGCAAGGCGGGCGTGACTCTGACCGGATACGGTGAACACATTCTGCCGTATGTCAACGCAGTGCTGAACAGCGACGAGAGCCTGCAGCAGGTCGTATCGGAATATAAGGGCCTGACCAGGGGAAAAGTGAAAATCGGCTGTTTCTCCAGCGCCTGCACAAATTTTATACCTCAGGTGATCCGCAGCTTCGGGGAACTGTATCCGGCGATCCAGATAGAAGTATTCGAAGGGACATACGATGAAGTCGTGTACTGGCTGAAGAATGGGGTTGCCGACCTGGGCTTTCTGTCAGCCTCCTGCGCCGGGGACATCTCTATCAAACCGTTTTACCGCGACCCGCTGCTGTGTATTGTCCCTCCGGGTTATGAGAAAAAAGACGACCGTCCGTATATGACGGTGGAAGAGATGAAAGACCTGCAGTTCGTCGTTCAGAGAGGCCCGACGGACGCGGACATTCAGAATTTCCTGAAGGAAAACCTGCTGGATATCCAGACGAGATTCCACGTGGTCGATGACCTGTCTACCGTCGCTCTGGTGGCCAGCGGACTGGGAATCTGCATCATGCCGGAACTGACAATGAAAGACATACACTATAACGTCCGCCGTTATCCCATTGAGCCCGCGGCATACCGGATGATCGGCCTGGCCGTGCTCAACCCCAACCTGATGTCGCCGGCTGTGCGGGCTCTGTACAAGCACATTCTGGAGACCTGCGGGAATCTGTAATCTGCGTGAAGCTGCTGTCTGCGGGAACCTGTGACTGGCAGGGACCTTTAATCAGCGGGAATCTGCAGCCCGCAGGATCTGGCGGCTCTTCCTCAGCTCTGCTGCCTGAGCCGCCGATGCTCCTCCTGGATATTCTCACACAGCCGGAAAGCATCCCAGCGACTGTTGGCCGGTGTCATAGCTGCCTTCAGGTCATCCCTTGTAATACCGCAGGCAGGACAGAGGTCAAGCACGCTATAAAGCTCCTGGTCAGTGAAGGCCGCGAAGAGAAGCATGCGTGCGGGGAGCTTTCTCCCCTGATCTGCCGTGGAAGCCGCCTTACCCTGTCCGCTTGCTGTGGGAGTTGCCTTACCCTGTCCGCCTGCAGGGGGAGTTGCCTTACTCAGCCCGCTTGCCGGGGACATCCCCGTATTCTGCCCGTCCGCGGCCGCGGCGTCCTGCACAAGAGACAGGATAGTACGGTGATAATCTTCTTTCCTGACAGTGCGGACAATCACGTCCCTTTTCCTGGTGAGCTCCTGAAGGGCAAACGCCTGCTGCGCTCCCTGCATATCATCAAAACCGAATAACAGTATGATCTTTTTCATCGTAATCTCCCTTAATCGCTGCCGGCACGGCGGCTTTTTCTTTCATTGTACCACATAATCAAAAGAGAAGGTTCTCTTTCACTTATTTGCCATTTAGTGTATTAAGGACGGACGCCGGAAC
>CAMODP010000108.1 GCA_946611445.1 uncultured Eubacterium sp. | reverse complement strand
GAAACTGGGGCCTGACGACAGATTTCTATGACCTGGTCCGTCCTTCGGAGGCCTTCCTGGACGGGCCGGCATATCTGTTCGAGGAGAGCGACCTGTACGACGGGTATCTGCTGAAAAAGTATCTGGAAGACAGCGGCGCAGCCTGCCATACCTTTGCGGACGCACCGTCATCGGTGGTGCTGAAGTGAGTAAAAACAGGACTGATAGAAGGGGATGCATGGAATGACTGCTGCAAGGGTTCTCATGTTTTTACTGTTCGGAACGGATTCCCGCTCCGGCATTCTGTTTATGCTTCTGTTCATAGCGGGCCTTTACCGGATCTTTACCAAATCCGGGGTGAAGGGGTATCTGGCTTTTATCCCCTGGGTCAGAGAGTACCAGCTCTCTCTCTGTGCGGGGCGGGAGCCGGACGGCCGGTTCTACGCTTTCAGCAGCTTCCTTGCCAATTGTTTCAGTGTAAGCAGTCTGCTGCTGGCCGGACGGCAGCAGCAGGAGCTGAAGCTCCTGCTGGTGATTCTGACGCTGTCCTGCGCGCTCATCCATTATATTTACGGGCTGCGTGTCTTTTCGGGTCTGATCGAAGTATACGGTGTCCGGAGAAGATGGATATGGTTCTTTCTCAGTTCGCTGACCAGCTGGATTCCTCTGCTGATCTGGGGATTTGACAGCAGGTACCGGCCGGGATGGCAGGTGGCGGAGCTGGACAGCGCGATGGACCAGATCGCTATGCACGGCAATGCCAGGGTGATGGAGAACGGTCTGACCGTGAATCTGGAGGAGAGAACCGTCACCGAATTCTTCCGGAAAAAGGCCCTGCTCCGGGATATTCATCTCGCCATTCCCCAGGGACATATGGTGCTGCTGCTGGGCGGCTCCGGCGCAGGCAAGACCACCTTCCTGAACGCGGTAAACGGTTACGAAAAGGCGAAAGCCGAGGTAATGATTAACGGCACCAACATGTACACCCAGTACAGGCGGATGCAGTATGAGGTGGGCTTTGTGCCGCAGCAGGAAATGATGCGGGACAAGGACACCGTCCTGAACACGCTGCTGGATGCCGCGCGGCTGCGCCTGCCCAGAGAGATTCCGGCCGACAGCCGCAGAAAGCGGGTGGATGAGGTGATGGATATCTTCGGCCTTACGCCCGTGAGATACAGCCTCGTGGAAAAACTCTCGGGCGGACAGAAGAAGCGGCTCTCGATCAGCATCGAATACATCAGCAATCCTTCTCTGTTTATCCTGGATGAGCCGGATTCCGGCCTTGACGGCGTCATGGCCAGAGAGCTGTTCCGGCATCTGCGGGCGGCTGCGGACACCGGCAAGATCGTCATTGTCATTACCCATACGCCTGACCGGGTCATCGACCTTTTCGATGATGTGATCGTCCTGGCAAAGGATTCCGCCAGGACCGGACGGCTTGCCTTTTACGGAACGATAGAGGAAGCAAGGAAATTCTTCGGGCATGACAAGATGGAGGAGATCGTCAAATCTGTCAATACCGCAGAGGAAGGCGGCGAAGGCCGGGCGGATGAGTTCGTAAAGAAATATGCGGAAAGATCCGCGGAGGTGCAGTATGGCTGAAAATGAAAACAGCAGGGAAGGCCGCAGACTGCGCCTGAATTACCGGGGACGGGGCTCCCAGGCTGCGATCTACTTCCTGAAGTTTCTGCGCATGTTCATCTATGAGAGCGACTGGAAGGTTCTGCCCATGTCGGCCCTGATCGTCGGCCTGGTGGGCATGGTTATACGCAGCCGCTTTTTTGTCGATATGGAAGGAACGCTGACAGGCTCCTTTGCGCTGGTATGCATGTGTATCTGGAACGGCTGCTTCAACTCCGTTCAGGTCATCTGCCGGGAACGGGACGTGATCAAGCGGGAGCACCGGTCCGGCATGCATATATCTGCCTATGTATTCGCACACATGCTGTTCCAGGCGCTGCTGTGCTTTGTCCAGACGCTGATCACCATCTATGTGCTTCAGCTGACCGGTGTAAGGCTTCCGTCAGAAGGGCTGGTTTCGCCTTTGTTTTTACTGGATTTCGGCATATCCGTCTTTCTGATCACCTACGCTTCGGATATGATGTCCCTCTGGATCTCCGCCCTGTCCAGAAACACTACGACCGCTATGACGATCATGCCCTTTGTGTTGATCTTCCAGCTGGTTTTTTCGGGGGGCATGCTGTCTCTGCCGGCCTGGGCCGAGCCGGCCACAAACTTCACCATCTCCAATCCGGGGCTGAAGCTCGTCGGCACACTGGCGGATATCAACGGCAAACCGTTTGTGACCATATCCGATATGCTCACCCGGATGAAGGGGGAGGAGGTCGAGGGAACGATTACGCTGGGACAGGTCATCGACCGTCTGCAGAATACGGATAACGGCCTGGTCAGAGAATTCCGGGAGCAGAAGCTGGATGACAGGATGACAGTCGGCAGCCTGATTGACATGCTGGCGGAAGATCCGCAGATACAGGAAAACGCAGACGAAACCATCTCCATGCACGCCACAGTCGGCGACCTGCTGGACCTGGCCGGCGAACAGGATGTCAAGGCGTGGCTGAACACCAGCGCTGCCTCTGCCAGCTACAGGCCTGAGTATCTGCATACGGTCGGCACTGCCGCAGGCTACTGGGCCGATCTGACCCTCTTTGTACTGGTGTTTGCGATGCTGGCTGTCATTACGCTGGAATTTATAGATAAAGATAAGAGATAGAGATAAAGATAGAGACAGCAGGAGAGATTTTCATCTTGACTTTTCCCCTGCCCCGATATATCCTGTTCATAACTGCTAGGGGAGCGAAAGCTGAGAATGTACGTGTTTACAGACCCTCATAACCTGATCCGGATAATGCCGGCGAAGGGAAGCGAGCAAACAGGCGTATTCTTCACATGTCCGGTCCGGACAATCGTTCTCCCCTGACGGGGAGTTTTTTTATGCCGAAACGGCGAAGACAGAAGAGAGGAGGGGGAGACAGGGGTCAGACCTCTGTCTCCTTATCCCGGCAGACAGCAGATCAAATCCGGACGGAGGAGACAGAGGTCTGACCCCTGTCTCCCTCGTTCCGGACAAGCAGCAGATCAAATCCAGGTGGAGGAGACAGAGATCTGACCCCTGTCTCCGCCGCACACAGAAGAAAGGAGACAAGAGAATCATGGAAGCAAGCGTTGCAATTCAGAGCCTGCCGGCGGCGCCGGATGAGGAGGAACTCTGCAGGATCGTGGATGAGGTCATCGCCTACATCGCAAGTACCGGGTACAATTACTATGTCGGGCCTTTTGAGACGACGATCGAGGGCCCCTATGACGAACTGATGGATATCGTGAAGGAGTGCCAGCACATCGCAGTCCGCGCGGGCGCGCCTTCGGTGGCTGCGTATGTGAAGATCAGCTACAAACCTGAAGGAGAGGTTCTTTCCATTGAAAAAAAGATCGGCAAGTATCACTGACCGCCTGCCGGCGCTGGCCGCGCTGGCGCTGATTATTCTTGCGTGGTGGGCGCTTGCGGCATCGGGCGCGGTGCCGAATTATATGCTGCCGTCGCCGCCGGCCGTCACAACGGCATTTATCGGTGATTTCGGCAATCTGATGCTCCACGCGGGGACATCTCTCCAGGAGACGGCCTGGGGACTCCTCATCGGCGTGGCGCTTGCCTTCGCGATCGCCACGGTGATGGACCGTTTTCAGCTTATTGAAAAAGCCCTGAATCCGATCCTCGTGATCACCCAGACAATCCCGACGATCGCGATCGCGCCGCTGCTGGTGCTCTGGATGGGCTTCGGCATGGCCCCGAAGATCACGCTGGTGGTCATCACCACCTTTTTTCCGATCGCCGTGGGGCTGCTGGAGGGGTACAAAAGCGTCGATCCAGACTGCATCAATCTGCTGCGTTCCATGGGGGCCGGCAGGATGCAGATCTTCCGCCACGTAAAATTCCCCGCGGCCCTGCCCTATTTTTTCTCGGGCCTGCGCATCTCCGCCTCCTATGCGGTGGTGGGCGCTGTTATCTCTGAGTGGCTGGGCGGCTTTGAGGGACTGGGCGTGTACATGACCAGGGTAAAAAAGGCGTATGCTTTTGACAGGATGTTCGCCGTGATCATCCTCATCGTCATCATCAGCCTGCTGCTGATGGCCGCGGTGGACATTATCCGCAGGCTGTCCATGCCCTGGACGCGGGCTGCCGAACCGAGAAAGCACTGATATATCTTTGCCTGCGGAACCTGTGACGGGCTGCCGGCATCAGATCTGAAAACCGTTGTGCAGTTAATTAGAAAAGGAATCCGACACTGTCGGGAAAGGAATCGATACTATGATAAAAAGACAGATCAGACGCGCTGCCGCCGCTGCGGCCGCTGTGACACTGACATTCTCCATGGTCCCTGCCGCTTTTGCGGATGAGGCAGAGGAACTGACAAAGATCACCTTCTGCCTGGACTGGACGCCGAACACGAACCACACCGGGCTCTACGCGGCTCAGGCCCTCGGCTACTATGAAGAAGCTGGACTGGACGTGCAGATCGTCCAGCCGCCGGAGAACGGCGCCGTCCTGATGTGCGCTGCCGGCCAGGCGGAATTTGCCGTGGACGCGCAGGACACCATGGCTGCTTCTCTGGACCTGGAGGAGCCGCTGGGCGTGACGGCCGTGGCCGCCATCCTGCAGCACAATACCTCCGGCATTCTTTCCAGAGCCGGGGACGGCATTGACTCCCCCGCCGGCCTGGAGGGCAAGGTCTACTCTACCTGGGAGAGCCCCATCGAGATGGCCATGATCCGCTACTGCATGGAGCAGGAAGGGGCAGACTTTGACAAAGTGACACTGATCCCGAATGACATTACCGACGAGCCGGCTGCTCTGGCGGCGAACCAGACGGACGCCGTGTGGATCTTCTACGGATGGGGCGGCGTCAACGCCGAGGTCGAGGGCGTAGACTGCGACTACTGGAACTTCAGCGACATCAGCCCAGAGCTGGATTACTACACGCCGGTGCTTCTGGCAAACAATGATTTTCTGGAAGAGTCCCCTGATACGGCCAAAGCATTTCTGGAAGCCACGGCCAAGGGCTACGCCTATGCGGCGGAGCACCCGCAGGAAGCGGCGGATATGCTGATTGACGGCGACAGCACCGGATCCCTGAAGGGAGCGGAAGAACTGGTCTATGCCAGCCAGGAATGGCTGAGCGGACAGTACATCGCGGACGCGGAGGCCTGGGGCGTGATCGATCCGGAGCGCTGGGATGCCTTCTATGGCTGGCTCTATGAGAACGGCCTGACTGCACACGACCTGACCGGCACCGGTTTTTCCAATGAGTATCTGCCGTAAGAAAGGACACGCGGATGGAGCTGCTGCGCTGTGAAAACATTACCAAATCCTACAACGGGCGGACGATTATCAGCGACATCTCTGTCCATCTGGAGAAAGGGGAGCTGGTATCTCTCCTGGGCCTGAGCGGCTCAGGAAAGACGACGCTGTTTCAGGTGCTGTCCGGCCTGGTCCCGCCGGATTCCGGACATGTCTTTCTCACCGGAGAGGACGTGACGGCCAGGCCGGGCAAGATCAGCTATATGCTGCAGAAAGACCTGCTTCTCCCGCACAAGAAGGTGATCGACAACGTATCCCTTCCTCTGGTGATCGGCGGGATGAAAAAACAGGAGGCCCGCAGGCAGGCCGATCCGTATTTTGCGCAGTTCGGGCTGGAGGGCACGCAGGAACAGTATCCCGCGCAGCTCTCCGGCGGCATGCGGCAGCGCGCGGCGCTCCTGCGCACGTATCTGGGCTCGGAGGGAGTCGCCCTTCTGGATGAGCCGTTTTCCGCGCTGGATATGATCACAAAGGGGCAGATGCACGACTGGTACCTGGATGTCATGAGCCGCATCGACCTCTCCACGATCTTTATCACGCATGATATTGACGAGGCGCTCATCCTGTCCGACCGTATCTATATCATGACGGGCCGGCCGGGACGCATAGACACCGAGATCCGGATCCGGACGCCCCGCAGCCGCCGCAGCGGCTATGACCTGACAGAGGAGTTCCTGGAATACAAGAGAGAAATACTGCGCATACTGGGTTAGTTCAGAAGGACCGCTCCCGGGCATGCGCAATCAGCTTAACAAGCCCCCCCGCTTCTGTTATAATCAGAAAGAAGCGGGGTTTTTCTGTATGTGTCAAAAAGCACTGTAAATGCAAAAGAAATCGTAACTATTCAGAACCAGGCCGCAGACGCGCCTTCTGCGCCTCTGTCTGCGGCTCATATGGCTCTCGCCATATGGGATTTGTGCAAAACAGCCCCTTACAAGCAAGCTTGACGGTTCTGTTTTACCCAAAT
>CAMODP010000107.1 GCA_946611445.1 uncultured Eubacterium sp. | reverse complement strand
TTCCTGAAGACCACGCAGATGGGCGCCGAAATCTGCCGCCTGATCGGCAATCCGCGCCTGAACGTCCTCTTTGATGCCTATCACATGCAGCTGAATGAGGGATGCCTGTGCGACACCATCAGCGCCTACTGCGACCGCATCGGCCATGTCCACATCGCGGACGCGCCCGGACGCCACGAGCCCGGCACCGGCGAGATCAACTACAAAAAGGTGATCCGCCATCTGGAGGCCTGCGGATATCAGGGCTTTGTAGGATACGAGCTGTTCCCGCTGACCGATACAGCCTCCGCCGTCAAAGCTATCATGGAAGCCTGCTGAGAAGAGCGGATCACAGATAGATCTTAAATAATTTCCGAACGGGTCAGGAAGTGTTTCTTCCTGACTTGTTTTTTATGTACAATCGAAAAGAAGCGCCGCTTACGCGGCGCTCCCGGTTTCAGTCTGTTCAGCTTATTCGAACTCTGCCAGATTCTCGGCGTCAATCCATGTATTCAGGGTGATCAGCTCGTTGGTCTCCAGCTCATCGCCGTTCAGAAGGATGACAGCCGCATTCAGGCCGTTGGCAGCCATCTCGCCGCCGTTCTGGGATACGGTACCGGTCATTCTGCCGTCTTTGATGGCCTCGAAACCGTCCGGGGTTCCGTCAACGCCGGTGATGATGATGCCGCTGTCCTTGCCGGCGGCATTGCCCGCGCCGACAGCCATGCCGTCGTTCTCGGCAATAATGGCGTCCAGATCATAAGCGGACAGCCAGCTCTCAACGGTAGACTGCGCGCTGGCGGTATCCCATCCGCAGTCAGCCGGCTCTACCACCTGTACAATGTCAGGATAATTCGCCAGGATGTTCTCATAGCCTTCCAGTCTCTGCAGTCCGCCGGAGTCGCCGGAGGGGCCTGTCAGGATGGCAATGTTGCCCTTGCCTTCCAGCATATCGGCAACAGCCTGCATCTCAGTCTCGCCTGCCGTCACGTTATCACCGCAGGACAGGACGGCGATGCCGTTGTCAGCCCAGTCGGTGCAGGCAGATACGATGTTGACCATGATAACGCCTTCTTCAGAAGCTGCCTTGGCGGCGTCGCCCAGGGCGTCGGGATCTACGGGCTCAAACAGAATGGCATCATACTCCTCCGCCACGCACTGCTCAATCTGGGAAATCTGGGTGAAAGCGTCCTGATCGGAGCTCAGGATTTTCAGCTCGATACCCAGTTCCTCTGCCGCAGCTTCGGCTGCTTCGGTGATGCCGATCTGGAAAGCGTTCAGCTGATGTGCCTGCAGCAGCGCGATCTTGTAGCCCTCGCCCTTGCCTTCGCCGGCCTTCAGCACGCCGTCTTCCATTTTCACGGTATCAGCGAAAGCGGTGCCGGCCAGCAGGGCGGCAGCCATCAGTCCGCTCACGGCGATGGAGAGAATCTTCTTTGTTTTCATACACGTTTCCTCCTTGGTAAAAAATAATAAGGTCTCTATGCAAAAGAAAGAGCATCCGGGAACTCAGTCCTTTTTGCTTTTTCCTTTTACATCAATCAGGACGGCAATGACGATGATCAGGCCTTTGACGATCTTCTGCCAGTGTGAAGACACACCCAGAATGTCCAGACCATTGCCGATGACAGTGATCAGAAGTGTACCGATGATGACGCCGAAGGGATTTCCCACACCGCCGGACATGGACACGCCGCCGACGACACAGGCGGTAATGGCATCCATCTCATAGCTTTCCGCCGCGGTCGGCTGTCCGATCGTGATACGGGATGTCATCAGGAATCCGCAGAGACCAGCCAGCAGGCCGGCGATGGCAAAAGTGGAAATACGGATCAGCGTCGTGTTGATACCTGCCACTTTGGCAGCCTGCAGATTGCCGCCGCAGGCATACACGCGTCTGCCGTATACTGTCTTGGTCGCCACAAAGGAGCAGATAATAATGACAACCAGAAGGAAAATGGCAAGCGTGGGAATTCCCAGGAGGTCGCTGGCAGCGATCTCTCTGTATGCCTCACTGATGCCGGTGACCGGTTTTCCGTTGGATATCAGCAGCGCCAGGCCTCTGACAGCCGTCATCGTACCCAGTGTCATGATGAATGGAGGCAGATCACCCACGGCGATTCCGACACCATTTATAATGCCGACTGCCAGGCCGCCGGCCAGTGCCACCACAAGCGCAAGCGCGAGCGGATACTGCCCGTTTCCGAGAAGGGCTGCCAGAATGCCCGTAAATGCTACCGTAGATCCGACAGACATATCAAATCCGCCGGAAATAATGACAAACATCATACCGAACGCCAGAATACCGTTGATAGACGCCTGCTTGAGAATATTGGCAAGGTTCTTCGGGCTGATGAAGCTCGGCTTCATGGCTGCCAGAACAATCACGAGCACCAGAAAGATCACATAGATGAAATAGTTGCTGATTAATGCCTTGATATTTTTTTTGTTCTCCATAACCCCTCCGTGCTCAGACCGCAATATCCGAAGCAAGCTTCATGATGCTTTCCTGGGAAAACTCATCTCTCTTCAGTTCACCGGAAAAATGTCCCTCTGCCATGACATCAATCCTGTCACAGACGCCCATCAGCTCCGGGATCTCAGAGGAAATGATGATGACAGCTTTTCCCTGCTGCGCCAGACTGCCGACCAGCAGATAAATATCTCTCTTTGCGCCGACGTCAATTCCTCTTGTCGGCTCATCGAGAATGATGATGTCCGGGTCATTCAGGAGCCATTTGGAAATGACTACCTTCTGCTGGTTTCCACCGGACAGGTTGTTGACGATCTCGTCGCCGGAGGGCGTCTTGATCTTCAGCTTTCCTATATATTCTTCAGAGACCTTCCTGGCCTTTGTCTTGCTGTACAGTCCGTTGACCAGCGTCTTGCGTATGGCGACCATGGCGATATTGTCATTGACGGTTCCGGACAGGTTCAGGCCTGTTCCCTTCCGGTCTTCTGTCACCAGTGCGACGCCTTCTTTGATGATGTCGCCGGGAGAATGCACCTGCACCTTTTTCCCCTTGACGAAGATTTCTCCGGAGGACAGGCGGTGCATGCCGAATATTCCCTCCACCAGCTCACTTCTGCCGGCGCCCACCAGTCCGCCGATGCCGAGGATCTCTCCGGCGCGGACAGATATGCTGACATCTTTCACACGGTTGTCGGCCCGTGTGATATGCTTTGCCTCAAATATGGTTTCACCGATCTCCGCGTCCAGCTTCGGAAAGACATCCGTGATTTCCCGGCCTACCATCATCCGGATCAGCGCGGCCTCATCCAGTTCCTTCGTGGTGCCGCAGCCGATGTATTTTCCGTCCCGGTATACCGTGACCGCATCACAGATGGTAAAGATTTCATCCATCCGGTGAGAAATATAAATGATGGCGACTCCCTGTTCCTTAAGCCTGCGGATGTGCTCAAACAGAAGCTCTACCTCTCTGTCCGTGATGGCCGCCGTGGGCTCGTCCATGACAATTACCCTGGCGTTCACGGAGATCGCCTTGATGATCTCGATCAGCTGGCACTGAGCCACCGTCAGATGGCGGAGCGTCTCCGTCGGAGATACGTGCAGTCCGCATTCCGCGATCAGCTTCCGGGACGCTTCAATCTCGGCCTTTTTGTCCACGATCCCATGGCGGCGGATCTCCCGTCCCACGAAAATATTCTCATATACGGTCATATCCAGGATGGGATTGAGTTCCTGGTGGATCATGGCAACCCCTGTGTCCATGGCTTCCTTCGGATTATGAACCACGTAAGGCTGTCCGTTGAAGGTGATTGACCCGCCGGGATCCATCGTATAAATACCCATCAGAATCTTCATCAGCGTCGACTTGCCGGCACCGTTTTCACCCATCAGGGCATGCACTTCGCCCGGGCGCACCTGGAGCTGTACATTGTCCAGAGCTTTAACGCCTGGAAAAGTCTTGCTGATGTTCTGCATGTCCAGTATATATTCCATGCTCCCTCCCTTCTGAAACAGTAAGAAATAGTAAAAGATTATACTGCTTTAACACGCAAAAGGCAATCAGTGCGATACAAAAGAGGAGACAGAGAACTGATCCCTGTCTCCTGAGAGCTGATTGCTGTCTGCTCAGAAATCAATTCCTGTCTGCGCAGGATTTGATCCCTTTCCTGCCGAAAACCCGGCAGCAAGAGCCGTCCGGATCAGCCAAGCAGTTCCTTCTCGATCCGCTCTCTGGCTTCCGGAGCCTGTACATCCATTTTCTCCGGGAATCCAAAGTAGGATACGCAGGCGATGTTGTCTCCGCCGACCTTTGGCGCGTCCGCCTTCAGCTGCTTATTTGCGAAGTCCATCTCACGGAGCGTCTCAAAGATGCCGTCGAAGTCCACCTCGCCCTCGCCCATGGCGGTGTGCTGGTGAATCGTGACGTCCGCTCTGCCGCGCTGATTGAGCCACGGCGGATTCAGGATATAGCGGCAGTCTTTGGTCTGGTTCCAGGTGTCGGCAAAGAGCACATGGGTGAGCTCATCGCCGGCATATTTCAGCATATGACGGACATCGCCCTTGCCCTGGTCATAGAAGAAGCCGTGAGAGGTGCTGTACACATAGCCGAGATTCGGTGAGCGGAAGGATTTGACAATGTCGCATGCCTCGTCATTCAGTTCTACGAAATCATAGGGATGAGACTGCAGCTCAACGCGAAGGCCTTCTCTCTCAATAATCGGCAGCAGCTCTTCCATGGAGCGGAAGAACATGCCGTTGCAGATCTCCTGCTGGTTCGGATCACCGGAAAACTCCGTATTGATGACCGGAACGCCCATGTCAACGGCAATCTCGATCATCCGTTTCCAGTTGGCCACCGCATGCTGTCTCTGCTCCTCTGTCGGGCCGGACCAGCGGTATACGACGATGAAGGACGAGATCTGGACACCAGTCTCCTTCAAAGCCTGCCTGTATTCTGCCTCACACTCTTTGGAAAAAAGCGGATGCTTGTAGAAAGGATTGATGCGCGGATGCGGAGACTGCTCAATATACTTAAAGCCCCAGTCAGCCACCTTGTGCACCATGGTGTTGATATCGTACTGTTTTGCCAGCACATCCACATCAAATGCTATTTTCATTTCGGACTCCTTAAATTCAGAAAACTACGTTTGCTACGTTTGCTGCCTTTAATTTTATTTGTAGAATTCCGGTTTGTCAACAGTAATGACCTTCTCGATCTGACCTGTCTGCTGTGCCTTTACGAGGGCGTCAGCGGTGACGGCCGCCAGATATCCGTCCCAGGTATTCGGGCCTTCGATCACATCCTTCTCCGCACAGTCAACCCAGTTCTGGATCTCCTCGTCATAGGCATCCTTGAACAGGACGAAGCAGTCTGTCGTCACTTCGGTCGTGAGCTTCGCGTCCTTCTTCACGGACATGGCCATCGGTGTGCCCATCTTCAGGGAAGCTCTCTCCGTGACAACTTCGCAGTTGATATCATAGCCAAACTGGCAGTTGACAAAGCACTCGACATCAATCACAATGCCGCTCTTCGTGCGCATGATCATGAACTGGGGATCCTTGCACTTGTCATGCGTCAGGCTGGTCTCCTTCGGCATGATGACCTGGACGCTGTCATAATCGTCGTTGACCATCCAGTGACAGAGGTCGATCTCATGGATAACCGTGTCTGTGACAGCCATCGGGGTGTCATAGCTGGTCGGTACAGTCGGGTTGCGGTGCGTGCAGTGCATCATCAGAGGCTCGCCGTACTCGCCGGTGGCAATGGCATCCTTGATCTGGATATATCCCTTGTGATAGCGGCGCATAAAGCCAAGCTGGATCAGATGTCTTCCGGAAGCCACTTCCGCGTCCATGACCTTCTTGCAGTCGTCAGCAGTTGTGCAGAGAGGCTTCTCACAGAACACTCTCTTGCCCAGCCGGATCGCCTCCAGCAGATCATCACAATGTGCAAAACCGGGGGATACGATCAAAACGGCTTCCACCTCCGGATCGTTGATCAGGTCTTTTCCGCTGGTGTATACCTTGCAGTCACCGCCAGCAATTTCCGCCGCTTTTTTCGCGCCCTCTTCGAAAACATCAGAAACAGCAACAACCTTTGCCCCCTGTGTACGGTTGGTAATTCTGTCAATGTGACTCCTGCCCATACCGCCGCAGCCGATAACGCCTACTTTTAACATGTCTTCTCTCCTTTTTTAAGAATACTTGCACGATCCATCTGCTATATCTGTCATTATAGCACGGCGTGCACGTGCACGCAAGCATTTTTCCAATGTTTTTCAAGATGCCGGAGAAGGCGGGTGATGTGAGCCTTATTCAGATAGAATTGCCATTTAATGAAGTAATCGTCGGCCAGGGTCAGTAATACCGTCTGGGCCTCAAGTCCTCCGGGCATAAGAAG
>CAMODP010000106.1 GCA_946611445.1 uncultured Eubacterium sp. | reverse complement strand
CGGTATTACTGACCCTGGCTGACGTCCGATATTACTACATTAAATGGCAATTAAAACACCTAAAATGAGTCAAAGGTGAACCATTCCATTTGACTCGTTTCGCTTAGTATGGATTTTTATCCTGCACTGAGGTATAATAAAATACCTTCGCCGGTGCCGGGCAGTTTCCCGGAACCGGCCGGTAAGACAGATGACAGGATCATTTATGAGGAGGTTCTTATAAAATGAGAATTGCAGCGACGTATGACAGCAGCACGGGCACCATTTTCCAGCACTTCGGAAGGACGGAAGCCTTTAAGATATATGAAGTTGCCGACGGAAAAATCACGTCGGACAGGGTTCTTTCTTCTGACGGGGCGGGTCACAGCGCTCTGGCGGGACTGCTCGCGGGGCAGGGTATTGACGTCCTGATCTGCGGGGGAATCGGAGGGGGCGCGCAGAATGCCCTTGCCGCGGCAGGCATCGAGATCTGTTCCGGCGCTTCGGGAAGCGCCGACGCGGCTGCCGAGGCATATCTGAAGGGCGAACTGACATCAGCCGGGGTAAACTGCGATCACCATCACGGCGAGGAGCATACCTGCGGAGAGCATGGCTGCGGGGAGCACGGCGAAGAGCATGAGTGCGGCTGCGGCGGTCATGAAGACGGACAGGAGTGCGGCAGCTGCGGCGGCGGCTGCGGAGGCTGCGGCGGTCCCCGCGAGATTATCCTGGAGGGGAAAAATGCCGGAAAGACCTGCCGGGTGCATTACAGAGGGACATTCAATGACGGCACGCAGTTTGATTCCTCTTATGACAGGGGAGAGCCGCTGGAATTTGTCTGCGGCACAGGCATGATGATACGCGGGTTTGATGCCGCCGTGGTCGATATGGAGCCCGGACAGATCGTGGACATTCATCTGATGCCGGAAGAGGCTTACGGCATGCCGGACCCGAACGCGGTCTTTACCCTGAAGATCAGCGAGCTTCCCGGCGCGGAGAACCTGAGGGCCGGGCAGCAGGTGTATCTGTCCAACGCGATGGGGCAGCCCTTCCGCGCTGTTGTGACGCAGTGCGACGGGGACAGCATCACGTTTGACGCCAATCACGAGATGGCCGGCAAGGAGCTTAATTTCCGCATTGAGCTGGTAGAGGTTGGCTGAAGGTAAAAGGAGGAACGAAAATGATGAAGAAACTGACAGCATCCGCGCTGGCTGTTCTCCTCACACTGGCATCCTGCATCTGGGCAGGCGGCAGGCAGGTATACGCGGAATCAGACGAGGCAGGCATTGCCGGCGTCTGGAAACTGTCTTCCATGAAAAACGGGGAAGATACCGCGGGACAGGAAGAGATCGGGCAGCTGGAGCAGATGGGCATGCTCATGTACATGGTGATCTCCGAGGACGGCACGCTGACGGTATCCGCATTCGGAGCGGAGTCGGAGGGAACCTGGGATGACACGACGATTACGGCAGAGGACGCCCCTCTTTCCTACGAGCTGGACGGTGACGCCCTGACACTGCATGACGGCACCGACTTTATGGTATTTTCGCGCACGACGCTGGAGACGGTCTATGATATCCTGGGGTATCAGGAAGGCATTCTGGATGAGAGCGTGACCTATCTTGATGAGGACCAGGTGCTTATGGATACAGAGAGCGCTGCCGTCACGATCACCGGATACCATGCGGCATCAGACGGTTTCAGGATTCAGGTGCGCTGTGAAAACCGCACGGAGAATACTGTGCTGTTCGGCACAAAAACCGCCTATGTCAACAGGTTTATCCTGGATCCCGTGTGGGCGCAGGAGGTCGGCCCCGGCGAGAGCGTGGATTCGGAAATGGTATTCAGCGTGAAAGATCTCGGAAAATGCGGGATCTCTTCTGTCGATGAGCTCATCCTGGTCCTGCAGGCCATGGATTCCGAGAACTGGGAATACCTGACAGACGGCGAGGCGGTGACGGTATATCCGACAGGAAAGAATCCGGAGGAGATCACGGCCGGCGTACATGTGCCGGAGGAAGGCGAGCAGACCGTGGCAGACAATGAATACTGCCGTTTTTCTGTCCTGAAAGCAGAAAATGAACCGCTGCTGGGCTATATGGTTTCCTGCTATGTTGAGAACAAGACGGACAGGCCGCTGACCTTCGAGTGGTCGCAGACGGCAGTTAACGGCACGGATGTCACTGCCTACTATGCAGAGGAGACCCTGCCGGGCACGCGCGGCTTCACGGAAGCCCTGATCCTGAGCGGAACGCTGGAGGAGGCCGGCATAGTCCCGGAGGATATCACAGAAATCAGCTTTACGCTTACGGCATATGACACCAGCGGGGACACGCCTGAAACGGTTATGGAAGAGACGATTACCTGCAGCGTATAAATACAGCGTCCATTATAGAGACCGGAATAACTGCGGACCTGCGCTTTCGAGGCGCAGGTTTTTTCTATGGGCGCAGATGCTCCTGCAGGATCCGTATATTGTAAATTTGTATAAAAAATCAAAACTGATTTTGTATAAAACCTAAAAATTCAGAAATATACCGACAGAATATTGACGTTTAAACGTTTTCGCCGTATTATGAAATTGCTTTTATAAAAGGACTTGATAAAACTTTTTATTAACTTTATCTGCTCAGTTGAGCAACAAAAAGGAGGGATTCAGATGAAGATGAAAAAGTTTGCAGCTCTCGCAATCTGCGGCGCTATGATGGCGAGCATGGCCGTCCCGGTCATGGCTGAAGGCGAGAAAGTCGGCGTCTCCATGCCGACCAAGGATCTCCAGAGATGGAACCAGGACGGTGCGAACATGGAGAAAGAGCTGAAGGATGCCGGTTATGAGGTAGAGCTTCAGTTCGCGTCGAACGACCCGGCGACACAGCTCAACCAGATCAAGACCATGATCGGCAATGGCTGCAGCGTTCTGGTTATCTCGGCAATTGAGGGCGACTCCCTCGGCGAGGCACTTGACATGGCCGCTGAGAATGAGATCCCGGTTATCGCATATGACCGTCTGCTGATGAACTCCGACGCGGTTTCCTATTATGCGACATTCGATAACTACATGGTCGGCACGGTTCAGGGCAACTACATCGTAGAAGCTCTTGATCTGGAGAACGCGGAAGGCCCGTTCAACCTGGAGATCACCGCCGGTGACCCGGGCGACAACAATGCCACCTACTTCTACAATGGCGCTATGGACATCCTGCAGCCGTACATCGACGAGGGCAAGCTCGTTGTCCAGTCCGGACAGATTGATTTCCAGGATGTCGCTACTCCGCAGTGGAAGACAGAGACCGCTCAGTCCAGAGCCGAGAACATTCTGTCCAGCTACTATGCAGACGGCAAGAACGTAGACGTGTGGCTGTGCTCCAATGACTCCACCGCACTCGGTGTTGAGACCGCCCTTGCTGCCAACTACAGCGGCGAGTACCCGATCATCACCGGTCAGGACTGCGATATTGAGAACACCAAGAACATGATCGCCGGCAAACAGTCCATGTCCGTCTTCAAGGATACCCGTACACTGGCATCCCAGGTTGTCAAGATGGTCGGCCAGATCCTGAACGGCGAAGAAGTTGATGTCAACGACACAGAGACCTATGACAACGGCGTGATCACCGTTCCGTCCTACCTCTGCGAGCCTGTATTCGCTGATGCGAACAACTACAAAGAGCTCCTGATTGACTCCGGATACTACACCGAGGATCAGCTGCAGTAAAGGCAGTCCCCGATTGTATTCACAAGTAAGAACTGACCGGAAACAGGCGGGCCTTAACGCCCGCCTGTTTCTTATTAAGGAGAATCCTACAGACTGAGGAGGGAACCATTTTGGCAAAGATACTGCTCGAAATGAAAAATATCACCAAAACATTCCCCGGTGTCAAAGCTCTGGACAATGTCAACCTTCAGGTGGAGGAAGGAGAAATCCACGCGCTGGTAGGTGAGAACGGGGCCGGAAAATCAACGCTGATGAATGTCCTGAGCGGAATTTATCCGTATGGAACATATGAGGGGGATATCATATACGACGGCGAAACCTGCCGGTTTAACACAATACGGGATTCCGAGGGGAAGGGAATCGTCATCATCCATCAGGAACTCGCCCTGGTTCCCGAGATGTCGATCGGCGAGAACATGTACCTCGGGAATGAGAGAGGAAGCAAAGCCGCGATCGACTGGAATACGACCTACGCGGAAGCAGATAAATACCTGAAGATGGTCGG
The DNA here is from genome assembly GCA_946611445.1 of uncultured Eubacterium sp. Taxonomy (GTDB): domain Bacteria; phylum Bacillota; class Clostridia; order Lachnospirales; family Lachnospiraceae; genus Bilifractor. The sequence continues at coordinate 2,234 of CAMODP010000106.1, read as the reverse complement.
TCTCTCCGAGTCATCAAAGGTACTGGTCAAGGAGATCGGCACCGGCAAGCAGCAGCTGGTCGAGATCGCGAAAGCCCTCGCAAAGCACGCGAAGCTGCTGATCCTGGACGAGCCGACATCTTCCCTGAACCAGGAGGATTCCAAGGCGCTTCTGGACCTGATGCTCGGCTTCAAAGAGCAGGGCATGACCATGATCATCATCACCCACAAGCTCAATGAGGTATCCTATGTGGCGGACAAGATCACGGTCGTGCGCGACGGGGCAACGATTGAGACCATTGACAATGCCGGACACGATATAGATGAGGACCGCATCATCCGCGGGATGGTCGGCCGTGAGCTCACGAACCGTTTCCCGAAGCGGGAAGGCGTTACGATCGGTGAAGTCAATCTGGAGGTGGAACACTGGACCGTCCGGCACCCGCTCTATCCGGAGCGCACCGTCGTCGACGATGTGTCACTCAAGGTCCGCAAGGGCGAAGTGGTCGGTATCTACGGCCTGATGGGCGCCGGCCGGACGGAACTGGCCATGAGCATTTTCGGACAGTCATACGGCACGCTGGTCGGCGGGACTCTGAAGATAGACGGCAAGGAAGTAAAGCTGAAAAAGAGCCCGACCGATGCGATCCGGCACAAGATCGCCTACGTGACCGAGGACCGGAAGGGCAACGGCCTGATCCTGTCCCAGTCCATCAAGGTCAATACCTCGCTGGCGAACCTGGGCAGCATCTCAAAGTATTCCGTTATCGACAAAGACCGCGAGTACCAGGTCGCGGAGGAGTACAGGGACAAGCTCAAGACCAAGACGCCCTCCGTGGAGCAGCTGGTCGGCAATCTGTCCGGCGGCAACCAGCAGAAGGTGCTGCTCGCCAGATGGATGTTCGCCGAGCCGGATATCCTGATCCTGGATGAGCCCACCCGAGGCATCGATGTCGGCGCGAAGTACGAAATTTACCTGATCATTAATGATCTGGCAGCTGCCGGAAAATCCGTCATCATGATCTCCTCCGAGCTTCCGGAAGTCCTGGCGATGAGTGACCGTATCTATATCATGAACGCCTCGAAAATGGTCGGAGAAATGAAAGCCTCTGAGGCTACGCAGGAGAGTATCATGGCAACAATCCTGCGTTCAGGAAGGGGGGACTGATTGTGAAAACAGGTTCTGTACTCGACGTAATCAAGAAAAATACCATGGTCATCGCCCTGGTTCTGGTCTTCGTGATTTTCTCCATTACCACGGGCGGCAAGATCCTGCTGGCGCAGAACATCAACAACCTGATCTCCCAGAACGGCTACGTCTTCGTCCTGGCAACAGGTATGCTGCTCTGCATCCTGACAGGCGGAAACATTGACCTTTCCGTCGGCTCGGTTGTCTGCTTCGTAATGGGCGTCGGCGCGCTTCTGCTGAAAGCCGGCATGCCGACAGTCGTCACAGTCCTCGCCATGCTGGCCGTGGGCCTGGCCGTCGGCATCTTCCAGGGGTTCTGGATCGCGCAGATCTCTGTACCGCCTTTCATCGCTACGCTGGCGGGCATGTACGCGTTCCGCGGCCTGTCAAATGTCATTCTCGGCGGCTATTCCGTCGGTGTCAGCAACCAGGCCTTTCTCCGCCTGTTCGGCGGCGGCGCGGACTGCTATATTCCGGATCTCCTGCACGGACAGGGGCTTAACCTTACCTGTATCGCAGCCGGCGTCATCGTAGCGGCTGTTGTGATCATCCTGACGCTCCGGGGACAGGCCGTCCGCAAAAAGCTGGGGATCCATACCTCCAGCACGGCAATGGAACTGCTCAGGACACTGATTATCTGCGCGCTGATCATCTGGATCGCGTACAAGCTGGCGCAGTACAAAGGCATTCCGCTGGTTCTGATCTGGATCGCCCTGGTGCTGGTGGTATATGGATACATCACCACGAATACGGCGATCGGCAGATACTTCTACGCTGTCGGCGGCAACGAAAAAGCCACCCGTCTCTCCGGTGTCAACACCAAAAGGGTGTATCTGATTGCCTATGCGAACATGGGCCTGCTGGCTGGTTTTGCCGGCATCCTCACGGTCGCGCGGGCCGGTCATGCCGAACCGACATACGGCCTGGGCTATGAGATGGACGCGATCGCGGCCTGCTTCATCGGCGGAGCCTCCGCTTACGGCGGCATCGGCAAGATCACCGGGGTCATCATCGGGGCGGCTCTGATGGGCGTCATCAACCCGGGCATGAGCATCATGGGTATTTC
>CAMODP010000105.1 GCA_946611445.1 uncultured Eubacterium sp. | reverse complement strand
GAGCGCATGATGCGCGATGCCAAGATCACCCAGATCTACGAAGGAACCAACGAAATCCAGAAGCTGGTTATCTCCGGCGGCCTGTTCCGCTGAGAGAACGGCGAGCGGCAGGGTGACGGAGAACCGTCCCCTGTCACACACTTAGAATAAACGCGATAGGAGCGAATCAGATGGAAAAATTTTGTACCGAAAAATCAAAAGCGCTCCATGAGGAGACAAAAAAATATCTGGTAGACGGTGTGGGAAGCTTTTTCCACATCACATCTTACGGCGAGTACCCGATTGCGATCACACATGCGAAGGGCAGCCGCCTGTATGACGTGGACGGCAATGAATACATTGATTATGTGCTCGGCTTCGGCCCGATGCTGTGCGGTCACTGCAATCCGACAGTTGACGCGGCCGTCAAGGCACAGATCGACAAAGGCACGCATTTTTCCGCGCCGACAGAGGATCTGCTGAAGCTGTCCAAAAAGCTGACGGAGATTATCCCGTCTGCGGAGAGCGTGACCTTCCAGAATTCCGGCACAGAGGTTGTCATGACGGCCATGCGTCTGGCCCGTGCCTACACCGGCAGATACAAGATCATCAAGTTCGAGGGTCAGTATCACGGATGGTCTGACGAGGAAAAAATCAGTATCGACGCGAAGAGCATCGAGGAGATGGGCGACCGCGAACACCCGAACAAGATCATTCACACAAAGGGACAGAGACTGACCTCCGCGGATGACCTGATCGTGCTGCCGTGGAATGACCTGGACATTCTGGAACGCTACCTGCAGGAGCAGAGCGATGAGATCGCGGCTGTCCTGATGGAGCCGGTGATGTTCGATTCCGGACCGATCCTTCCGAAGCCTGGCTATCTGGCCGGTGTCCGTGAGCTGACAGAGAAATACAACGTCCTGCTGATCTTCGACGAGGTTATCACAGGCTTCCGCCTGGGGCTGGGCGGCGCCCAGGGATATTATGGCGTGACGCCGGATATTTCCACCTTCGCGAAGGCCGTGTCCAACGGTTATCCATTCGGCGTTGTAGCCGGAAAATACGAGATCATGAACTGCGGTATCCATTCCTCCGGTACCTTCAATGGCAATCCGGTCGGAACGGCAGCGGCGCTGGCTGTGATTGAGGAGTTGTCAAAGCCCGGAACTTATGAGAGAATGGAGCATCTGGGACAGATGCTGGAGGACGGCTTCCGCGAGCTCGGAAAGAAATTCGGCATCAAGATCTATGCCCGTCATATGGCGTCTATCTTTATCCTGTTCTTCGGTTTTGAAGAGGATACGGATGACTTCCGTGACTGGCTCGGCAAGGCAGACATTCCGTTCTATCGTGAATTTTCAAAGAGAATGGAACAGTACGGTGTCCGTCTCACTGACAGGCGGGGCAGAGAGTATCTGTCCGTGCAGCACACAGAGGAGGACATCCGCAGAACGCTTGAAGTAGCGGAGGTGGTTCTCAGTGAGCTCGTATCTTGACTGGATCAGAAAGAGGCAGCAGGAAGACCTGCCGGAGCAGGTATCTGACAGCGAATATCTCGAAAAGCTGCGGAATGCCAAGGGAGAGGATTTCGACGAGGCGGTGAACATACACAGCGGCCGCCTGGGCAAGTATATCCTGTATTCCCAGGACCGGGAGGAGCATGCGTCGCAGCGTTACGCGGGTATCCAGATGCGCCGCAAGAAACAGCGGGAAAAGCGCAAGGCAGAGGAAAGAAGACGTCGGGCAGAAGAACACGGCACCAGGCACGGGCAATGATGCCCGCAGGACGCAGGCAGATTATCACTGCCTGCTGTCATGCAGGACAGGTGCGTATGCGTAGAATTCATCACAGACAGGAGCTTACATGAGCAAAGACATTCTGACAGTGGCAGTCGTCAATTTCCGGCTGCATGAGGATGGATATGAGAGAAACCTGGACCACATCGAGGGATACGCAGAAGCTGCATCCAGAAGAGGGGCTGACCTGATCGTATTTCCCGAGATGTGCGCGACAGGTTACGACATGTTCGAAGATCCGACGGTATCGCCGGAAGAAAAATATGAACTTGCCGGCATTGTGAAAGAGAAACTCATACAGCAGCTGGCGCCCATTACGGAAAAATACGGGAGTTATGTTGTGGCAGGTGCTCCGGAGCAGGCGGAAGACGGCAGGTCTCTGTACAATGCAGCCATTGCGATATATCCTGACGGGCATACCGAATCCTATCACAAAATCCATCCCTACGGGGGTGAAAACACCTGGTGCATAAAGGGAAGAGAGCCATATATGATTTCCACCGGATGGGGGCCGGTGGGAGTCAGTATCTGTTACGATACCTATATGTTTCCGGAACTGATCCGCTACTATGCAAAAAAAGGCGCGCGGCTGGTTCTCAATATCACAGCCGAGCTGGAGGACATCCGGTATCCGGGCGGACGCGACGTCTTTACGCAGTATTACGGACAGACACTTGGCTATCATGTGATGAGCAATGGTATCTTTCTGGCAAGCGCCAATCTCACAGGATTTGACAGACAGACCTATTTTGCGGGAGGCAGCGTCATACTCGGCCCAAAGATGTCGCCTTTCGGCGAGACGGTCTGCGGCGTATACGGCGGCGGTAAGGATATCACAGAGCCGGGCATTTATCTGTCGGCGCTTGATCTATCCGTGGCAAACAGGCAGATCTTTTCAGAAGGCAAAAAGGGTGAAGCACCGGATTTCCGGGACGATCTGTACAAGAGCTGGAAATAAAAGGGATAAAAAGCAAAACTATAAAAAACAGGTCCGGCGCAGGGGGTGCGCCGGACTTGTTTTTTACTTGTATATAAGCAGTGCCGTCCCTTCATCTATGTTTTCATAGATGGTTTTTGCCGCAGCGGGCGGCAGATTGATACAGCCATGTGACCCGCTGCTCAGGTAGGCATTTCCGCCGAAGCTGCTCTGCCAGGACGCGTCATGCAGGCCCTGGCCTTCATAGAAGGCCATCCAGTACTGCACCTTAACCTCGTAGTTGCCGTCCGCCTGTTCCCCGCGCAAGACGGAAGGGCTTTCCTTGTAAGCCAGCGGAAGGGCGCCGGTTTTCGTGTCATGCTTCCCGTCCGGGGTTCCTGAAATAATATCCGTCTCGATGACCAGCTGCCCGTTTTTATAAAACCACAGATGCTGGCTGGTCAGGTCAATATCCACGTAGGTGCCGCACAGATCGTCATGACCATTCCGTGCCAGGTAATAGGGATTGCCCCAGTCATTGGTCTGGAGATAGACAGGCTCCCGTGTCACGGACTGCTTCGCCATCAGCTCCTCCGACAGCTGCGCCAGTTCCTGCTCCTGCAGGATGACGTAGCCGTAGCCGTTCTGGTCTCCCGGAATGGTGATGGTCCGGCCGGTCGAAGAGGTAAATGTGCGGTCGTGATACAGGGTATTGTAACGGGCGGCAAGATCCGCGACCCAGTCAGCTGCCTTTCCGTCATCCAGCGTGACATCCAGGTCATCGTCGATCAGCAGCCAGTCTTTTATCGTATCATAATCCAGGGTCTCGGTCTCACTGCCGAAGGTATAGACCACAGCCGTGTCCTTCCAGGTCTCCCGAACCACCTCCTTGTTGCGGCTCAGGCATTCTGCTTCCAGCTCGTCGATATTGTCCGCCGGCTCCGGGGAACAGTAAACTTCCGGTGTCAGGGTGATGGAAATGTATTCAGGGAAAGGCTCTTCCTTTACAGCCTCGTCCAGCTTCATTTTCATCAGCTCCTGCATAGCCGCATCATCGATCTCATCGCCGCGCGTGCCGGGAACGACATAGTACCGCTGGGTCTCTTCATTGAAAGCAATGGAAGGATCAACCGTACCCGTGCGGGGAACAGACAGGTTTGCCACCTGCACACGGTCCCGGAGCACCGTCTCATCATAGGAAAAAGCGGTTGCAATCGTAAACGCATCTCCCTCCCGCAGCGCGTGCCAGATCGATGACGGAGAGGCGTGCTGTTCCGCGAACAGCTCCTGCAGCTGTGCGAGAACCGGTTCTTTTTCAAAGGTGTAGCCAAACTGGCTGAGTACACCGTCCAGTACGCTTTCAGATCCCTCGAAGAGGATGACAGGCACATCCCTGTCAGCGTATTCCCTGGCGATCCTGTCTGCCACCTGATCCGGTGTCCTGCCGGAGATATCCTCCCCGTTCAGCGTGGTACCGTCCAGATAGACAGGGAGATTCTGATAGTGTCTGTATGTATAGAATGCACCGCCGCTGGCCATTGCCAGCAGAATGACTGTGGTAATGAGCACAGTGATCAGTTTCGCGCGTCTACTCATTTCTTATCCTTCTTGTCCTTTTTATCCTTATCCCTGACATCCTTCTTTTTCTGCGTTTTATCCTTGCTGTCGGTGTGCCCTTCCGCCTTTACCTTGGGCAGTTTTTCCTTTGGCTTCGCTTCTTTGTTCTTCTTATCGGGCTTTGCGGCTGCTTTTGCGGGTTTAGCGGATCTGTCGGCTGCTTTTCCGGCTTCTACGGAGACAGCCGGCTCATTCGCTGCCGCTGAGGCTGCGGGCACTGCTGCAGCAGGCGCTTCTGCGGCCGCAGCTGCTGCCTCTGTCTTTTCTTCCTGCGCCTCAGGCGTTCCGCTCTCCTCATCCGGAGCGCTATCCAGCGGAACAGCTTCCAGCAGGGCAAACAGGCGGTTGTAATTGGCGGTAAATGCATCCAGGTATTCCCTGTTATTCGAATGGTGCAGCGTATGCAGGTACAGATGTTCTTTTCCGTTTATTGTATCATCAAAGCGGCCCAGCATATAGACTGCCAGATCGGAACACTGATCCGACACCCTCTCCAGATGGAGCAGGATGTTCTGAAACTCGATCCCGTTGAAGGCATCACAGTGCTGGTGTGTCATCCGGTAGATATGGCGGCTGCGCAGCCGCTCGATCAGCTCGTCAATGACCTCCTCCAGCGGCTCTACCTTGCGCGCCAGCGCGGTACTGCTCGTGGAAAAGGCTTCCGAGGTCAGGTTCAGGATCTCCTGGATTGCCCCGATCACGACCTGCAGCTCCGCCATGCCGGAAGGAGTAAATACGTGGTTGTTTTCGTGCAGGTTCGTGATGTTCTCGTGAATATTGACAGCCAGGTCACCGATTCTCTCAAAACAGGTCAGCGCCTTGATCTGGAAGCTCAGGTTGCGCATGTCGGCATCAAGTGTGACATTGGGCGAGATCGCGACCAGATATTGGTTGGAAGCGTCCGCCATTCTGTCGAGCAGATCCTCCCGCTGCATGATCCGATCCGCGCGGTCCGCTTCAAAGGACTGCAGCTGCTGGTGGCAGGCATTGAAATTGTGGATAGCAACTTCCGCCATGTGCCCGATCAGGTGTTCAGACTCATCCAGGGCAAGGGCAGGGTTTGTGACCAGGTGCATGTCCAGTTCCCGGAGATTTTTCTCGATTTCAGCATCCTCCGAGTCATCCGTGCGGTCCGGGGCCAGGCGTTCCGCTATGGAAGCAAAGACGCCGGACATGGGCAGCAGCAGAACGGCAGGTACCAGACGGAACAGGCCGTGGACATTGGCCACGCCGCCGGAATTCAGCATCTGGTACCACAGACCGTCACCGATGATGCCTGTTGTGCGCAGGATGCCGATGGCAGAGAACAGGAGGACAGCGGCCACTACATTGTAGATAATGTGGACCAGGCAGGTGCGGACCTGTTCCGGCTTTGCGCCGATCCGGCAGACCAGATACGTCGTGAGGCAGTCACCGATATTTACGCCGATGATAACTGCGAACACCCCGCAGAAGGTGATGCCGACCGAGCTGGCCACCGACTGCAGGATACCGACGACAGCGGAAGAACTCTGAATGACGCCTGTCACCGCCGCGCCGGCCAGAAAGCCGAGAAGATAGTTGCCTTCAAACCGCGTCAGGAGTCCGGAGAGCGCGTCGCCCATCGTGCTGACGGCGCTGCTCATGTTCATCAGGCCGACAAACAGGATACCGAAGCCTGTCAGGATCGAACCGATGACGCTGGCGGACCGGGTCTTCACAAACATGATGAGAATCATCCCGATGACCAGCGCGAAGGGCGCCAGATTGTCCGATTTGAAGAAGTACAGTATACTTCCTGCGCCGGCCTGTACATCCATCAGACGGATGATCTGTGCGGTGATGGCCGTACCGACATTCGCGCCCAGGACGATGCCGATCGACTGCCGGAAGGTCAGGAACCCGGCACCGACGAGACCGACAGTCAGCACGATCGTGGCCGTCGAACTCTGAATCATGCATGTCACGAGGAGTCCCAGCATAAAGCCCATCACAGGACGGTTTGTCACCCGGGCGAGTGCCGCCTTCATGGCACCTCCGGACGTGCTCTTCAGGCCGTCCCCCATGACCCGCATGCCGTACAGAAACAGCGCCAGGCCGCCGAGCAGTGAAATGATCCTGTAAAAAATATCCAAAACAAGTCCCTCCATGGTGCAAGGGGAAAAGGACCGCAAAAAGCAGTCTCCTGAAACGTTTTCATAGTACAATGGATAGGGATTTTGCGCAAGTGA
>CAMODP010000104.1 GCA_946611445.1 uncultured Eubacterium sp. | reverse complement strand
TGCGGCATGACAGCGGACAGGCACTTCCGATCTTTGATGAAAAGATCGAGGCGCCTTTCGGGCCTGCGGCCGGGCCGCACACCCAGCTGGCACAGAACCTGATCGCTGCCTATGCGGCCGGATCCCGTTTCTTTGAATTGAAGACCGTGCAGATCATGGACGGAGCAGAGCTCGCGGCCTGCGTGAGCAAGCCCTGCATCACGGCCGGAGACGAGTGCTACAACTGCGAGTGGTCGACGGAGCTGTATGTGCCCCAGGCCTTCGCGGAGTACGTCAAGGCCTGGGTTGCCTGCAAGATTCTGGCAAAAGAGCTGGGGCTGGGCGACCCGGACGGCTTTGTCTTCAATATGTCAGTCGGCTATGACCTGGCGGGCATTCAGTCTGAAAAGATCGACACGTTCCTGAACGATATGACCGAGGCGAAGGACAGCGCCGTTTTCCGGGCGTGCATAGACTGGGCGGCCGCGCACGCGGACATGTTCGAACACGTGGATGAGGCATATATCCGGGGCATCAGCTCCCGCATCTCCGTGTCTGTGACGGAGTCAACGCTGCACGGCTGCCCGCCGGACGAGATCGAGCGGATCGCGACGTATCTGATCAGGGAGAAGCACCTGAACACATATATCAAATGCAATCCCACACTGCTGGGCTACGCGTATGCCAGAGAGTGCCTGGATTCCCTCGGATTCGATTATGTATCGTTCGATGAGCATCATTTTGCCGAGGATCTGCAGTGGGCGGACGCGGTTCCGATGTTCCGACGCCTGATGCAGCTGGCAGAAGAGAACGGTCTGGAATTCGGCGTAAAGCTCACCAATACATTTCCGGTAGAAGTCAGAGCCGGCGAGCTGCCCTCCGAAGAGATGTATATGTCCGGCAGAGCTCTGTTTCCCCTGAGTCTGCATCTGGCCCGTCTGCTGTCTGAGGAGTTCGGCGGAAAGCTCCGCATCTCCTATTCCGGCGGCGCCGTGATCGGCAATATCAGGGAGCTGTTTGACGCGGGCATCTGGCCGGTAACGATGGCCACAAACCTGCTGAAACCGGGCGGATACCAGCGGCTGTACCAGATCGGATGGGAACTGATGGACTGCGGCAGCAGCCGGTTTGACGGAGTGAATGTGCAGGCGGTCCGCGCGATTGATGATGGCATTGCGGGGAACGACCTGTACAGAAAACCGGTAAAGCCTCTTCCGGACAGAAAGAACGGGAAGGCGCTGCCGCTGTTTGACTGCTTCTCGGCACCCTGCCGGAACGGCTGTCCGATTGAGCAGGATATCCCCGCCTATCTGCAGGCAATGGCGGACGGCGATCCGGAAAAAGCGCTGCGGATTATCCTGGAGCGCAATGCGCTGCCTTTCATCACCGGCACGATCTGCCCGCACCACTGCGGGGACAAGTGCATGCGGAACTACTATGAAGAGACCCTGCACATCCGGGAGACCAAGCTCGCTGCGGCCAATGCGGCCTTTGACACAGTACTTGCTTCCCTGAAGAAGCCTGTGGAGAATACGGACAGGAGAGCGGCGGTCATCGGCGGCGGCCCGGCCGGCCTTGCTGCGGCATCCTTCCTGTCCAGGGCAGGCGTACCGGTCACGGTATTTGAGAAAAAGCAGGCGCTGGGCGGCGTCGTCCGGCACGCGATCCCCGGGTTCCGCATTTCCGCGGAAGCGATTGACCGCGATGTGGCGTTCTGCAAGGCGTACGGAGCGGAATTCCGGACCGGCGCAGAGATCAGTTCCGTGGATGAGCTGAAAGAACAGGGCTTCACCGATGTGATTGTCGCCATCGGCGCGTGGAAGGCCGGGCGTTCCCCGCTGCAGTATGGGGAGTGTCTGGATGCGCTGGAGTTTCTGGAGGCGGCAAAGAAGGATATCGGGAAAGTCAGCCTCGGAAAGAACGTGATCGTCCTGGGCGGCGGCAACACTGCCATGGACGTGGCCAGGGCGGCAAAGAGAGTTCCGGGGACGGAACATGTGCGCCTGGTATACCGCAGGACAAAACGCTACATGCCGGCAGATGAGGAAGAGCTGCGTCTGGCTGTGGAGGACGGCGTGGAATTCATGGAGCTGCTGGCTCCCGTGGGATTTAAGGAAGGGTCCCTGCTCTGCTCCGTCTGTGAACTGGGAGAGCCGGACGCTTCCGGACGGCGGTCGCCCGTGGACACCGGCAGGACGGTCATGCTGCCCGCAGATACGGTGATTGCGGCTGTCGGCGAGCAGATCGACACCGGCCTGTATGAGAAAGCCGGTGTACAGACAGATGCCAAGGGCCGCCCGGTCGTCGACGCCTCGATGCAGACCAGCGTCAGCGGCATCTACGCCATCGGCGACGGCAGGAGAGGGCCGGCCACGGTCGTGGAGGCAATTGCGGATGCGGCAAAAGCGGCAGCGGCAATCGCCGGAGTTTCTTACGACAAATATGCGGCAGAGAACAGCAGCGGACCGGAGAAGACATATCTGGAGAAGAAAGGGCTGGTCTTCAGAGACCTGTCCGTAATGCCGGATACCCGCTGCCTGGGCTGCCCCACGGTCTGTGAGGTCTGCGCGGACGTCTGCCCGAACAGGGCCAACGTCGCCATACATGTGGAGGGAAAATGCCAGGCACAGATTCTTCACGTAGACGGCATGTGCAACGAATGCGGCAACTGCGCGGTATTCTGCCCGTACAGCGGCAGACCCTACAGGGATAAATTTACGCTGTTCTGGAGCGCGGAAGATTTTGAGAACAGCGAAAACGAGGGCTTCCTTCCGCTGAAGGACGGCCGGGTAAGGATCCGTCTGGACGGAACGGTGCAGGATGCAGCTGTGGAAGATCTGGCGAAGATCTCCGCAGATGCTGCCGGGATAATCAGGACTGTCCTGCAGGAGTATCCGTATCTGACCGGGAGGTGACGACAGTGAAGAAAAGGAAGATGACGGCATCTCTGCGCTGAAGCGAACAAGGGAGGAAAACGCTATGGCTGAGCTGTATCAGTTTACCGTAAACGGCAGAACGGAGAGCACATCCGAAGACAAGCCTCTTCTCCGCTTCCTGCGGGATGACCTGAAGCTGTTTTCCGTAAAGGACGGCTGCAGTGAGGGGGCGTGCGGAACCTGCACGGTCATTGTAGACGGGGATGCCAGAAAATCCTGCGTTCTGACGACGAAGAAAGCTGCCGGGCGGGACATCCTGACGGTCGAGGGACTGAGTGAAAGGGAAAAAGAAGCTTTTGTCTATGCATTCGGCGTGAAGGGGTCCGTGCAGTGTGGCTTCTGCACGCCCGGCATGGTCATGGCCGGCAAAGCCCTGATCGATAAGAATCCGGATCCTTCCGAGGAGGAGATCAAAGCCGCTCTGCGCGGAAATATCTGCCGCTGTACGGGGTACAGGAAGATTATAGAAGGAATTCAGCTGACGGCCGCCATCCTGCGCGGAGACGCGCAGATTGATCCTGAGCTGGAGAAGGGGGAGCACTACGGGGTCGGCGAGCGGGCTTTTCGCATCGATGTGCGGAAAAAGGTTCTCGGTTACGGCAAATATCCGGACGATATCGTGATGGACAACATGCTGTACCTGTCTGCCGTCCGGACGAAGTACCCCCGTGCAAGGGTACTGAAGATAGACACTTCGAAGGCTGAGGCGCTGGAAGGCGTGGCAGGGGTCCTGACCGCTGCGGATGTACCGAACAATAAGGTAGGACACATCCAGCAGGACTGGGATGTAATGATCGCCGAGGGCAGCGTCACCCGCTGCATGGGTGATGCCATCTGCCTGATTGCCGCCGAGACAGAAGAGATTCTGGAGAAGGCAAAGAAGCTGGTAGAGATTGACTACGAAGTGCTGGAGCCGGTCCGCAATATCGCGGAAGCCATGGCAGAGAACGCGCCGAAGGTGCACAGCGCCGGCAATCTGTGTCAGACGCGTCATGTGACACGGGGCGATGCGGCGGCCGCGCTGGCGGGCTCTGCCTACACCGTGACAAAGTCTTTTTCCACGCCCTTTACAGAGCACGCCTTCCTGGAGCCGGAATGTGCCGTGGCCTTTCCCTACAAGGACGGCGTCAAGATCCTGAGCACCGACCAGGGCGCGTATGATACCCGCAAGGAAACAGCGATTATGTTCGGCTGGGATCCGGAGCGGATCGTGGTGGAAAACCAGCTGATCGGCGGCGGTTTCGGCGGCAAGGAAGACGTCTCCGTACAGCATATTGCCGCGCTGGCTGCCTGGAAATTTCAGAGACCGGTCAAGGCAAAGCTCAGCCGGCAGGAATCCCTGTATTTCCATCCCAAGCGGCACGCCATGGAGGGAACCTTTACGCTGGGCTGTGACGAGAACGGGATCTTTACCGGGCTGGACTGCGAGATTTACTTTGACACAGGGGCGTACGCTTCCCTGTGCGGACCCGTTCTGGAGCGGGCTTGTACGCATTCTGTGGGACCCTACTGTTATCAGAATACCGACATCCGCGGCTACGGGTATTACACCAACAATCCCCCGGCGGGGGCTTTCCGCGGATTCGGCGTCTGCCAGAGTCAGTTCGCGCTGGAATCCATAATCAATCTGCTGGCGGAAAAGGTCGGGATTTCTCCCTGGGAGATCCGGTACAGGAACGCCATAGAGCCCGGCAAAGTGCTGCCGAACGGGCAGATTGCCGACGGCTCCACCGCATTGAAGGAAACCCTTGAAGCCGTCCGTGACGTATACGAGAAGAACAGAGATCACGCAGGTATTGCCTGTGCCATGAAAAATGCGGGCGTCGGCGTCGGTCTGCCGGACAAGGGGCGCGCAAAGCTGGTGATTGAGGACGGCGTCTGCGTGATCTACTGCGCCGCTTCCGATATCGGGCAGGGATGCCTGACGGTGTTCTGTCAGGATGTGGCGGAGGCGACGGGACTGCCTCTCTCAAAGATCCGAAACGGGTCGCAGAGCACGGAATTCGCGCCGGATTCCGGCACCACCTCCGGATCCCGCCAGACGCTGCTCTCCGGCGAAGCAGTGAGAAAAGCCGCCATGCAGCTCGCGGAGGAGCTCGCAGCAGCCGGTGGAGACATCACAGCCCTGGAAGGCCGTGAATATTTTTATGAATACTTTGAACCGACGGACAAGCTGGGAGCGGACAAGCCTTTTCCGAAGAGCCACATCGCTTACGGCTTTGCCACCCATGTGGCGGTTCTGGATGAGGAAGGGCGCGTAAAGGAAGTCTACGCCGCCCATGACTCCGGAAAAGTCGTCAACCCGATCTCCATCCAGGGACAGATCGAAGGCGGGGTGCTTATGGGAATGGGCTATGCCCTGACAGAAGACTGGCCGCTGAAGGACTGCGTGCCCCAGGCAAAATACGGGACGCTCGGACTGCTGCGCGCTCCGCAGATCCCCGACATTCACGCGATCTATGTGGAAAAAGCTGAACTGCCGGAGACAGCCTACGGCGCCAAGGGCATCGGCGAGATCGCGGCCATCCCCACCGCGCCTGCCATACAGGGCGCTTATTACGCCAGAGACCATGTCTTCCGGACGAAACTGCCGATGGAAGATACTTTTTACAGCAAAAAGAAAAAATGAATGTAACTATACAAGAAACGCAATATATACGATCCGGAGGACAGGAGCACATGGAACCGATGAAATGGGTAATGAACAGAATGCCGAAGAGCGACGACAGGGCACTTCCTGTCATGGCGCCCGATGAGGTGGAAAAAGCCCGCCGCTTTCACAGAAGCTTTCCGCAGTATTCTGTGACGCCGCTGGCGGAGCTGAAGCATATGGCCGCCCTGCTTGGCCTGGGCGGGCTGTATGTGAAGGATGAGAGCTACCGGTTCGGCCTGAACGCTTTCAAGGTACTGGGCGGCTCCTTTGCCATGGCGCGATACATCGCCGGTGAGACGGGCAGGGATGTATCGGAGATGACCTATGAATATTTAACCGGAGAAGACTTCCGCCGGGAATTCGGCCAGGCGACCTTTTTTACCGCGACCGACGGCAATCACGGCCGGGGCGTGGCCTGGGCAGCCAACAGGCTGGGCCAGAAGGCCGTTGTCCACATGCCGAAAGGCAGCGCGAAGAGCCGCTTCGACAATATCGCAAAAGAAGGGGCACAGGTCACCATAGAAGAAGTCAATTACGACGACTGTGTCCGCATGGCTGCGGCGGAAGCGGCGCAGACGGAACACGGCGTTGTCGTGCAGGACACCGCCTGGGAAGGCTATGAAGAGATTCCCTCCTGGATCATGCAGGGCTACGGCACCATGGCCGAAGAGGCTGCGGAACAGCTGAAGGAACAGGGCGCCGACCGTCCGACCCATGTCTTTGTACAGGCCGGCGTCGGCAGTCTCGCCGCTGCCGTGGTGGGATACTTTGCAAATCTGTATCCGGACAACCCGCCGGTATTCGTCGTCATGGAAGCGGAAGCGGCAGCCTGCCTGTACAAAGGCGCCGCAGCCGGGGACGGAGAGCCGCGGACCGTCGGCGGGGACCTGCAGACAATCATGGCAGGCCTGGCCTGCGGCGAGCCCAACACCATCGGCTGGGACATCCTGCGCAATCATGTGACG
>CAMODP010000103.1 GCA_946611445.1 uncultured Eubacterium sp. | reverse complement strand
TGCTATGATTACAAAGCCCAAAACGCGGAATACGCCGCAATCTATCGCAAAGGAAAGGGTGAACAGATGAAAGTATTGTCGATAGCAGTACCATGTTATAACTCAGAAGCATATATGGAAAAATGCATCGCCTCTCTTTTGCCCGGGGGCGAGGACGTGGAGATCCTGGTGGTCGATGACGGTTCGACGAAGGACAGGACGGCGGAGATCGCAGATGAATACGCAGCGAGGTATCCTTCCATCGTACGTGCCATTCATCAGGAGAACAAGGGCCACGGCGGCGCTGTGAACACGGGCATAGAGAACGCGACGGGCCTCTATTTTAAGGTGGTGGACAGTGATGACTGGGTGGACACTACTGCGTATCTGAAGATACTGGATACGCTCAGAGAGTTTGCCCGCGGCCCGCAGACCGTGGATGTCCTGTTCAGCAATTATACATATGAAAAAGTGGGCAGACGGAAGAAGTATACCATGCATTATGAGAAGTTCTTCCCGGAAAACGAGATCTTCGGCTGGGACCGTGTCGGTCACATGACGCTCGGCCACTACGTGCTGATGCACTCCATTATCTACAGGACGGAACTCCTGCGGGAGGTCGGCCTGCAGCTGCCGGAGCACACGTTCTATGTGGATAATATCTACGCCTATATACCGTTCTCCCGCGTGAACACCATGTACTACCTGAACGTGGATTTTTACAAATACTACATCGGACGCACGGACCAGTCCGTCAATGAAGAGGTGATGCTCGGCCGTCTGGACCAGCAGCTCCGCGTCAATGACATGATGATAGATTACCTGAAGGAGCACAGGGAGCTTAAAGGGCGGCGCAAGCAGTATATGGTGCACTATCTCGGCATCATCACGGCGATCACCTCTGTACTGATGATCCGCACCGGCAGCAAAGAGATGCTGCAGAAGAAAAAAGAGCTCTGGCAGCGGCTGAAAAAAGCAGACAAGGCCGCCTACAACCAGATCCGGCACAGCATCCTGGGCATGAGCATGAACCTGCCCGGAAGAGGCGGCCGGAGGATCGTCGGATTCTGCTATCATATAGCGCAGAGAATATACGGTTTTGACTGATTCCCGGCGGGATACGCCGGAACGGGGTGAATGAGATGCGGATAGGAACGGGATATGATGTACACCGGTTTGCGGAGGGCAGGAAGCTGATTCTGGGAGGCGTGGAAATTCCTTACGAAAAAGGACTGCTGGGCCATTCCGATGCGGATGTGGCCCTGCATGCCATCATGGACGCCCTGCTGGGCGCGGCGGCGCTGCGCGATATCGGGTATCACTTTCCGGACAGCGATCCCGCTTATGAGGGGGCATCCAGCCTGGACCTTCTCTCCAGAGTGGGAGTCCTTCTGGAAGAGAAAGGGTATATGGTGGAGAATATCGACTGCACGGTCATTGCCCAGCGGCCGAAGCTCGCGCCGTATATTGAACAGATGATTTCCAATGTGGCCCGGACCCTCGGCCTGGAGAGAGAACAGGTGAATATCAAAGCGACGACAGAAGAGGGCCTTGGCTTTACCGGGCGGCTGGAGGGCATCTCCGCGCAGGCGGTGTGCCTCCTCCGTTCGGCGCTGGAGGATCTGGACCGGCAGTCAGGCTGCCCGGGCTGCCCCATGGCAGGGTGAACAGGAAAAAAACGTAAAACAAGGAGGCATTATGCGTTTTTATAATACGATGACAAAGAGAAAAGAGGAATTCGTCCCGCTTGAACCGGGCAAGGTGAAGATGTATGTCTGCGGGCCGACCGTCTACAACCTCATCCATATCGGCAATGCCAGGCCGATGATTATTTTTGACACGGCCCGGCGGTATATGGAGTACAAGGGGTACGAAGTCAATTACGTCTCTAATTTCACCGATGTTGATGACAAGATCATCAACAAGGCAAATGAGGAAGGCGTGACATCGGAAGAGATTTCAACCCGGTATATTGAAGAGTGCAAAAAAGACATGGAGGGCATGAATGTACTGCCGGCCACGACGCACCCGCTGGCGACAAAAGAAATCGACGGGATGATCAGCCTGATCCGTACCCTGGAGGAGAAGGGGTACGCCTACAATGTGGACGGCACTGTCTATTTCCGCACGAGGAAGGACAGGGATTACGGAAAGCTCTCACACAAGAACCTGGACGACCTGCGCTCCGGTTTCCGCGATCTGAAGGTGAGCGGCGAGGCGGAGAAGGAGGATGCCCTGGATTTCGTGCTCTGGAAGCCGAAAAAAGAGGGAGAGCCGTACTGGGAGAGCCCCTGGGGGGACGGACGCCCGGGCTGGCACACAGAATGCTGCGTCATGGCGAAAAAGTATCTGGGATCCGCGACGATCGACATTCACGCCGGCGGGGAAGACCTGATCTTCCCGCATCATGAGAATGAGATCGCCCAGAGTGAGGCAGCCAACGGCGTGGAATTTGCGCACTACTGGCTGCACAACGCCTTTCTGAATATTGACAACAGGAAGATGAGCAAATCGCTTGGAAATTTCCGCACGGTCAGAGAAATCAGCGAAGCCTATGACCTGCAGGTGCTCCGCCTCTTCATGCTGTCTGCGCATTACCGCAGCCCGCTGAATTTCAGCGCGGAGATCATGGAGTCCGCGAAGAATTCTCTGGAGAGAATCGAGAATGCGGTGAGCAGTCTGAAGCACCTGGCGGAAAACGCCGGAACAGAGGCCTGCACGCCTGAAGAGCAGGAAAAACTCGAAGGGATGAAACGGTTCCGCGCCGCGTTTGAAGAGGCGATGGAAGATGACCTGAACACGGCCGATGCGCTGGCTGCGGTCTTCGATCTGGTGCGCTTTGCCAATACAGAAGCGGATGAGAACAGTTCCCGCGCTTTTGCCGGGGCGCTGCAGCAGGAAATCATTTCCCTCTGCGGCATTCTCGGGCTGAAGCCGGAACGGAAGGAAGAGGCGCTTGACGCGGATATCGAGGCGAAGATCGAAGAGCGTCAGGCTGCCAGAAAAGCCAGGGATTTTGCGAAAGCAGACGCAATCCGTGATGAACTGCTTGCCGCAGGCATTGTGCTGGAGGACACGCGCGAAGGCGTCAAGTGGCACCGGGCATGAGCGTGACAGAAGATTCCGGACGCGCGCGCAGCGCGGAAAATCTGACAGACAGCGCAGACACACAGGCATCAGATGCCGTGACTGCGCAGGTGCGGCAGTATTCGCCCCTGACGCTGGCATATGCCGGTGACGCCGCCTATGAACTGGTAATCCGCACCATGCTGGTGCGGCGCGCCAACCAGCCGGTTCACCGGCTGCACAGGCAGGCGAGCAGCCTGGTCAAGGCAGAAAAACAGTCAGAGATGGCCGGCATCCTGGAGCCCCTCCTGACGGAAGAAGAGGCGCAGATCTACCGGCGGGGCAGAAATGCCCGGGCCAACACACATGCGAGAAGCGCGGGGATTCAGGAATACCGCCGGGCAACCGGTTTTGAGGCGGTGATCGGATTCCTCTGGCTGTCCGGCCGGAAGGAACGCATGCTGGACCTGATAGCGGCAGGCCTGCAGATCAGCCGGGAGGAGATACGGTTTGAATAATACGACAACACACAGGAAAGCCTCTGAAAATCATCTGGAAGGCAGAAATGCCGTTCTGGAAGCATTTCGCTCCGGACAGACCGTCGACAAGCTGTTTCTGCAGGCGGGCCTGCAGGACGGCATGATCATGACGATAGCCAGAGAAGCCCGGAAGGCCGGGACGGTGATCAGCTATGTCCCGAAGGAAAAGCTGAACCAGATGTCTGTGACAGGGCATCATCAGGGGGCGATTGCCCTGACGGCTTCCTGGAATTATGCTTCTGTGGAGGATATTCTGCAGAAGGCAGCGCAGGCGGGAGAGGATCCGTTCCTCTTTCTGCTCGATGAAATAGAAGATCCGCACAACCTCGGCGCCATTATCCGCAGTGCCAATCTGGCAGGCGCGCACGGCGTCATTATCTCAAAACGCCATTCTGCCGGCCTGACGGCAGTGGCCGTGCGGGCGTCAGCCGGTGCCGTCAGCCACACCCCTGTCGCCAGAGTCGGCAATCTGGCCTCCGCCATGGAGGAACTGAAGCAGAAAGGGATATGGTTTGTCTGTGCCGATATGGACGGGACGCGGATGTATGACCTGAAGCTGACCGGCCCGCTGGGCATCGTGATCGGTAATGAGGGACGGGGCGTCAGCCGGCTGATCCGTGAGAAGTGTGATATGACGGCAGCGATTCCGATGTACGGAGACATCGATTCCCTGAACGCCTCTGTGGCAGCCGGGGTGCTGGCATGGGAAGCCGTCCGGCAGAGACATTCCTGCTGATCCGAAAGTCATGGGAGATCTTCCCATAGAAGCATCTTGCCAAGAACAGAAGCATCCTGCTGAGATAAGACATTTATGAGTGCGGAAATTAAAACAGATAATAAAAAAGAGGCGGATGACAGCCTGCTGGTACAGGCTTACCGGGACGGCGACCAGTCCGCGGCGGATATTCTGCTCAACAAATACAAGCCCATGGTCCTCGCCCGGGCGCGGGAGCTCTATCTGGCGGGCGGCGACCAGGAAGATCTGCTGCAGGAGGGGATGCTGGGCCTGTTCCGCGCAATCCGGGAATACGATCCGGGCCGGGACACCGCATTCCTCACCTATGCCTGGCTGCTCGTCTCAAGACAGATGTACTCAGCGATCGAAGCGGCCGGACGAAAAAAACACCAGGTGCTGAACCAGTCCGTGCCGATCAGCGAACTGGAAGAAGGCGGCGGAGACCTGCAGCTGGGCGCAGTCCGAAGCCCGGAAGACATTTTTTTCAGCCGGGAAAATGCCAGAACCCTCCTGAAACGAATAGAAGAAAAGCTCAGTCCCATGGAGAGACAGGTCCTGAAGCTCTATCTGGAGGGTGAAAACTACCAGCAGATCAGCACGGCGCTCGGCAAACCGCCGAAATCGATAGACAACGCCCTGCAGAGAATCCGGTCAAAGGTGGCGGCGCTGCTCACCTGCTGATCCGGTTCGACAGCAGGTCCAGCATGTCGGAGAGGGCTTTCCTCTCCTTGTCAGGCAGACTGTGCCATTTTTCCAGAAACAGCATATCTTCATCTTTTCCCACAAAATAATCATCTGAAGTATGAAAGAATTCTGCCAGGGATACATTCATGGCCCGGCAGACTTTTTCGATTTTGTCTATGGGCGGGTACAGGCCTTTCTGGTACCATGTGGCAATGGTAGACTGCGGGAGTCCTGAAAGCTTGGCCAGCCGGTAGACGGAAAGTCCCCGCGCCTGCCGGAGCTCTGTGATGCGTCCGAGGACATCAAAAGCGGCGGATTCGTTTGTACTCATCGTATTTTCCTTCCTGTCTCAATCAAAAGTCCTGACAGATCCTTAAAAAACCTGTATTCATCATATCATACGGAAAAAAGTACAGCAACACCAGAAAGTACTGGACAAAAGCACACAGAGACGTTATACTATATCGTATATACGATACACAGGCTGTTTTTGCCGCATGACAGGAGATCTGAGGTGGAAATTCGGCATGAAGGAGACAGCGGTATGCATTCTGAAGTCCGGCGGCAGCCGGGCGCTGACGGATCTGGAAGTGCCTCTGGATCTGCCGGCGGATGAACTGATCCGGGCGCTGGGAGAGATGTTCTGTCAGGGACCGGGCAGCTGCGGACCGGGGAACGGCTTCGTCCGCTGCGAGAACCCCATAGCGCTTCTGCACGGCAGCCGGACGCTGAGAGAATGGGGCGTCAGAGACGGCACGATTGTTTATCTGAGAGATGCCGGCAATGAGCATGACGAATATGAGAGAGACGCGATACAGCATACAGCTGTACAATGACCGGTTTTTCCGGGAAATAGAAATTCCGCCCGGCACCGAAAGGCTGCGGATCGGGTCGGGTCCTGATACGGCCGTACAGCTTCAGAGGGAGCTCTTTTCCGAGCCCTTCACGCTGGAGATGGTACGGGACGGACCCGGATATGCCCTGCAGTGCTCTGAAAATGTCTTTATGAACACTGCAGGCGACGTCAGCAGGAAATATTATCTGAAGCTGGCACACGGGACAGAAGCAGCCCTGTGCTGCGGGCATTCCGGAAAAGAGCTGCTGCGGTTCCTGTATACCATTTGTTTTGATTACAGAGAGAGGCAGTACGGGTTTGAGATCAGGATCCCGCCCGGGTCTTCGTTTTCAATCGGAACTGCCGAGTCGGACAGCATTCAGCTGTTCAGCACACACATCCGACATGACAGACTGGAGGTTACTGCAGGGAAAGGCCTGCTGGAAATCCTTGTCTGCCATACCGATCACGGAATACTTCACAACGGCGTTCGCCGCAAAGAATCACGTATCACCGCCGGGCCGGGAGATTTCCTTGCACTGGCAGAATACAGTTTTTACTATGACGGTCATTCCCTTCACACAGACCGCAATAACGGAATCCGGGTGCGGGGACTCCCGTATTTCAACCATGTTGACCGGCATTTCCTGCGGTATCCGCTCTTTCAGAGAAACACCAGGATAAAAACCGTGCCGGAAACGGCGCCTGTAGAGATCCTGGATCCGCCGGAGCTGCC
>CAMODP010000102.1 GCA_946611445.1 uncultured Eubacterium sp. | reverse complement strand
TCCGGATTGGCCTTCAGCCAGTCCCGCACGAACTGTTTGTCGAAGGACGGCTGGCCGTGTCCCGGCTCATAGCCCTCTACCGGCCAGAAACGGCTGGAATCCGGTGTCAGCATCTCATCTGCCAGCACAACCTTTCCCTCTTCATCCAGGCCGAATTCAAACTTTGTGTCGGCAATAATGATGCCGTGCCGCAGGGCATACGCCGCACATTCCTTATACAGCTGAAGCGTATAATCTCTCAGGCAGGAAGCATAATATTCCCCCTTGCCCGGGTACAGCTTCTCCAGCACCCCCACACTCTGATCATAGCTGATATTTTCATCGTGGTCACCGATCTCGGCTTTCGTACTGGGCGTGTAGATGGGCTCAGGAAGCTTCGCGCACTCCTGCAGGCCTTCCGGAAGCGTGATGCCGCATACCGTGCCGTTTTTCTGATAGCTTGCCCAGCCGCTGCCGGTGATGTACCCGCGGACGATGCACTCGATCGGCAGCATGGTCAGTTTGCGGCAGAGCATGCTGTTTCCGTCAAAGCGCTCCTGACGGAAAAACTCCGGCATATCCGCCACGTCCACGCTGACCATGTGATTCGGGACAATCTTTTCCGTATAGTCAAACCAGAACTTTGACATCTGCGTCAGGACACGGCCTTTTCCGCTCACCTTGTTTTTCAGGATCACGTCAAAAGCGGAAATTCTGTCCGTGGCCACCATGACCAGATTGTCTCCCACATCATAAATCTCGCGCACCTTGCCTTCTTTGATCGGCGCATACTCCTGCATAATCTGCCTCCTCTGACAGCCCGCGGCTGTCCCCTTCTTTTTATATGTTCTTTTTCTGCGTGACAAAACGAACCTGTTACAGGTTAAACTTGTTTCCTGTTATAACACAGATGCCTCGGCCTTGTCTATTTTTTTGTTATGCCGGTTTGTGTTATTACAAAACAAAGATTTCACATTTTCATATTTTTTATTTCACAAACTGGTCACAGATTCTCTCTAAACTGAAGCCCAGAAATGATCCATGAGACAAGAAGGACATTTCCGGATATCACAAAAAGGCAGGAGGTAATACTATGCGTAAGATATGGAAAAGAGTATTGACAATGGCAGTCGCGACGGGACTCCTCAGCGGCAGCGTCGTATACGGACTCAATCACACGGCGGTCCGGGCGGAAGCATCGGTTCCCGTAACCATGGCGTCTCTGCTGACAGAACAGTCAGAGGCACCGAAAGCGACACTGACAAAGGCGGACACGACGCTTGAATCCGTCTCCTCGTCTGAGCAGACAGTCGCGGATGTGACCAAGAACGCCATGCCGTCCATGGTCACCATTTCCACCATGTCCGTGGTTGAGATGATGAGTTTCTTCGGAGGAACCCAGAAGTATCAGGAAGAAGGAGCCGGAACCGGCGTCATCATTTCACAGAATGACACAGATCTTCTGATTGCCACAAACAACCATGTCGTCAGTGATGCCCAGCAGCTCTCGGTCGGCTTCATAGATGAGACGGCGGCAGAAGCTTCTATCGTAGGCACGGATCCCGACACAGACCTGGCAGTCATCAGTGTAAAGCTGGAGGATATTCCGGATGAGACCATGGCGCAGCTGAAGGTGGCTACGATCGGCGATTCCGACGCGCTGGTGCTTGGCGAACAGATCGTCGCCATCGGCAACGCGCTGGGCTATGGCCAGTCTGTCACAAGCGGCTACGTAAGCGCTTTCAACCGTGAACTGAATCTGAGCGACGGCATGAATACCTTTACTTCCTCTGATCTGATCCAGGTGGATGCAGCCATCAATTCCGGCAACAGCGGCGGCGCACTTCTGAACATGCGCGGCGAGCTCGTTGGCATCAATGAAGCAAAGAGCTCCATGACATCCGACGGCGCCACAGTCGACAATATGGGCTACGCCATCCCGATCAACAAGGCCGCATCCATCCTGGAAGACCTGATGAATGATGCCGGCCGTGAGGAATACGACGATGAAGACCGCGGTTATCTGGGCATCACCTGCGCCAATGTTTCAAAAGAAGACGCGGAGTTCTACAACATGCCTGAGGGTGTTCTGATCAGGGACATCACAGAGGGCGGCCCTGCAGAAGAAGCCGGACTCAAAAAGGGAGACGTTCTGGTATCCATGGATGAAAAATCCATCAAAACGTATGATCGCCTGACCGACCGTCTGCGGTATTATCAGCCGGATGACACCGTTGAAATCACCGTCATGCGTGCCCACGAAGGGGAGTATACTGAAAAAACCTTCACCGTCACCCTCGGCAGCAAAGACGTGATCGAAGAGCTCACGGCCAACCAGGGAGACAACTAAAAAAGTCTGCCGCCCGGCCTGTTCTCACGCCTCGATAAACAGAACGCCCAGGGTTTTGGGCCCGCAGTGGGAAGAGACGGTACAGCCGGCAACGGTATGATGAACTTCCCGGCATCCGGAGAGATCCTTCACCAGCTTCATCAGCTCCTGAAGGGTCTCTTCTTCAAATTCCCCGGATTCCGTGACAAAAATGTGGCCGGGACGGATTTTCTTCCCCTCAAGCATTTCGGTAATATACCGGCGGCAGACATGATCGATACTGCCCCGGTATTTTTTAAATATTTCGAGCCGGCCGTCCTTCATCCGCAGTGCCGGCTTGATCTTGAGCATGTTGGCTCCAAGCGCGGTGACGCCGGAGCAGCGGCCGCCTTTCCACATATAGGTCAGCGTGTCCAGGACGAAACTGGTTGACACCTTATCGGTCAGGTTCGTTATGTGCTCCGCGATCTCTGCCGCGCTCATTCCCCGGTCCCTGCATTCGGCAGCCTCGATGGCCAGAAGGCCGCCTCCCGTAGAGAGCATGCGGCTGTCAACCGTATAGACGCCTTCCAGCCGGCGGGCAGCCAGCGTCGCGGCATTGTACGTGCCCGACAGTTCGGAACTGATGTCTATATGCACCACTTCGAAGCCTTCCCGGGTATGCTTCTCAAAGGCCTCATAGAAATCCTGCTCCCCGGGAGCCGCTGTGTGCGGCAGCGTCTTGTCTTTCCGGTAGCGGGCATAAATATCCGTCGGCGCAAAACCCTCTCCGTCCAGAAACGTCTCTTCGCCAAGGACAATTGTAAGCGGCACAATCTGAATCTGAAATCGATCGATCAGCTCCTTTGAGAGATCCACCGTGCTGTCAGCTGAAATAATGACCGGTTTTGCCATAACACAATACTCCTTCTGTGATTTAATGCAGTTCTGCTCTTACTGTCCGGGTATCTGTAAATACCTGTACGCATCTGTAAATTGTCAATATCTGATCTGTATATGTTCTGTATCTGGTCTGTATCTGATCTGTATCTATTCTGTATCTGTTCAGTATTTATTCTGTATCAATACATATCCGGCTTCCGTCCGTCAGCCCAGACTGTCAGATTCCTCTCTCCCCTGACTGTCACCAGCGTCAGGCCTGTCTGCCGTGCGATGGCAACCCCCCGGTCAGTCGGCCAGGTCTTGGATGCCAGCAGCGGAATGCCCGCGCGGACGGCTTTTGTCACCATATCCGCGGGCATACGCCCGGTCGTGAACAGCCAGCAGCCGGACAGGTCTGTCTCAGATAATACGCCGTATCCCACAGCCTTATCCAATGCATTGTGCCGTCCGATGTCTTCTCTGCAGCAGAGCAGGGATTCCCCGGCAGCCAGATAACAGGCGTGGGTGGCATGGGTAACGGAAAACAGGGGTTCTCCCTCCCGCAGCCTTGCCGCAGTATCCATCAGCCAGGAAGCCTTCCAGGCAATGGGAATGACCGGCTGCAGCTCTTCCGCCTGCCGTCCGGCCAGGATGCGGTTGTCTGTGCAGCAAGTGCCGACTGTGACCGCCATTGAATCAGACCGCTGCCAGGGAACGCCTTCCTGCAGCCAGACCCGGCAGATAAGTCCCTGTTCGCAGACATAGAGCTGCCGGATATCCTCCCGGCTCCGGATCAGTCCCTCAGTCAGAAGGCGGCCGGTCACCAGTTCATCCAGATGCTCCGGCGTGCAGACGACCCGCATGGCAAGCTGTTCATTGACGAACACTTCCATCACATGTTCCGTCGGAAGTCTTCCGTAAACCGTTCCCTCCGCCGGCCGGATCTCCGCCGTACAATCGAGCTGTCCGTTTTGTGAAAGATCCTTTCGTTTCATCTGTACCCTCTTCAGCTCATCCCGGTTCACTAATGCGCTGCCTCGGGATAAATGCCAAATTCAAATCCCCTAGCCCTGCACGTATCGATCCAGTCTGCGAGGAATGCCGCGTTCGTCGTAGAATTCGCGTGCAGGAGATAGACCGCGCCCGGGTGCAGTTCACCCAGGGCCAGCTGCAGGGATTCCTCCACAGGAGGCTGTTCCTCGCTGTAATCATTATAGGCGTAAGACCAGAACACCGTCTTCAGTCCCAGATTGTCCACCAGTCCCAGCGACCGCTCACTGAAGGCGCCTTCCGGGAAGCGGAAATATTTCATATCATAGCCAAACTGCTCTCTGACCTGATCCTGAAGGTTCATGATTTCGGCAGTCTGCTCCTCCACGGACAGATCCGGCATCGTCGGATGATTGCAGCTGTGGTTCCCGATCTGATGCCCCTCATCGATCATACGCTGAACGATCTCCGGCATCCCGTCCACGAACTGCTTCGTCAGGAAGAATACTGCCTTGACATCCTTTTCTCTCAGAATATCAAGGATTACGGCTGTCGTCTCATTGGGGAAACCGTCATCCATCGTCAGATAGATAATATTCTGCCGTGTATCCTGAATCCAGTCTACATTGTACTGTCCCCACTGTGATTCATACCAGAACATATCCGTAGGGACATTGGATTCGTCACGGTTTTCTCTGACATAGCCATACGGAATCAGGTCATTCGGCAGCGCATCCAGGTCCCATACGGCTGCGGCCTCATTCGTTATGCTTTCATCTGCGGCTGCGGCCTCATCCGCTATACTATCACCTGCGGCTGCAGCCTCATCCGCTATACTTTCACCTGTGGCTGCGGCCTCATCCATTATACTTTCACCTGCAGGCGTTTCTGCTCCCCATGATCCTTCCGGCTCATCCGCTCCTGCGAGCTGCGCAGACTCTTCAGCTCCTGCTGAGGAGCCAGTCTCTGCCTGCTCTGCCGTAAAGTCTGTTTCAGTCCCGGCTCCTGCTGCCTGGGCAGGCACAGCCGTAACATCCCCGTCAGCCGTCTTCTTCTGCGCTGTTGATCCCGATGTCAGGAATATACAGACAGCGAAGCAGGCTACAACAGCCAGCAGAAAAATGAATGCTCTGAACTGGTTCTTTCTCCTGTCTCTGTTATCCCTGTCTCCCGACATAATCTCCTCCCATTTCGTCCGCCGGAAAAACTCCCGGAAGCGGACGCAATCCTCTTTCCGCCTCATTTCGTCCGCTCGAAAAGCTCCCGGAAGCGGACGCAATCCTCTTTCTGCCTCATTTCGTCCGCCAAAAAGATGTCGAACGAGGGCGCAGAGAAAAGATAACGCGCGGATAAGGCATACATAAGCAGAGGACAAGGCTGCCGCATCCGGCAAATGCCTGCTTGACGCGGCAGCCTTGTCCTCTCAATAATAACCCGTATCATCTGCCGTTTTCAAGCAGAACTGACACATGTTTCTTTACGCCCAGGGATTCTCCGTGGGATACGGCAGGGACTTCGGCTGATTGTAGCCGATATCCTCGATGCCGAAATAGCGGAATACATCAAACAGCGCTTTCGCGTGATGGCCGAAGGCCACGGCGCCGTGATGCGGATATCGCTTCTGGATCAGGACGTGACGGTAGAAGCGTCCCATTTCGTGAATGGCGAATACGCCGATGCCGCCGAAGCTGGTGGTCGGTACCGGAAGAACTTCGCCCTCTGCAATATAGGAGCGCAGCTTTCCTTCACTGTCACACTGCAGGCGGAAGAATGTAATCTCTCCGGGGGCGATGTCTCCTTCCAGCGTTCCGCGTGTGAAATCCGGCTCTCCGCCGTTTTCCAGCAGGCGGTTCTGGATGAGCTGGTATTTGATCGCCCGGTTTGCGCACATCTTGCAGCTCGGTGTATTGCCGCAGTGGAAGCCCATAAAGGTGTCGGTAAGCGTATAA
This sequence comes from uncultured Eubacterium sp., assembly GCA_946611445.1. GTDB lineage: Bacteria > Bacillota > Clostridia > Lachnospirales > Lachnospiraceae > Bilifractor. The sequence goes on along the minus strand of CAMODP010000102.1, from coordinate 521 downwards.
TCGAATTTCCCCCTGATCTGCTCTTCCCACATGGAGGCGGGCACGGAATTGTTGATATCCAGCAGGGTCACGGGCTCACCGGAAACGCAGGTGCCGATATACTCACTGAGAGCGCCGTAGATATCGACCTCACAGCTGACCGGAATGCCGCGGCTGGCGAGGCGGGAATTTACGTAGCAGGGCTCGAAGCCGAACTGCTCCGGGAAAGCGGGCCAGCACTTGTCAGCAAATGCCACATACTTGCGCGATCCTTTGTGCTCCTCTGCCCAGTCAAGCAGGGTCAGCTCAAACTGCGCCATTCTCTCGAGCAGTTCCGGATAATAGCGTCCCTCACCCATCTCCGCAGCCATATCTTCGCAGACCGCTTTGATGCGCTCGTCGCCGGCGTGGGCCTTGTAGGAAACCAGCAGGTCCAGCTCGGAGTTCTCTTCTATCTCCACGCCCAGTTCATACAGCCCTTTGATAGGGGCGTTGCAGGCAAAGAAATCCTGCGGACGCGGTCCGAAGGTAATGATCTTCAG
>CAMODP010000101.1 GCA_946611445.1 uncultured Eubacterium sp. | reverse complement strand
GGAGACACAGATCTGACCCCGGAGGAGACAGGGGTCAGACCCCTGTCTCCCCTTCTTCGCCGGCTCCGGAGACACAGATCTGACCCATGTCTCCTCTGTCATCTTCTATGCCTCAAAAGCAGAAGTCACGGTATCTGCCTCTTCCATCTTCCGCCGTCTGCCGAGAACAAAAATGACCACGCAGGTGACCGCGATGACGAGCACGGATCCAAGACTCCCCTCCACGCCAAAGCCGACATCGTAGAACAGTCCGTTCCTCGCTGACGCGGCATCAAGCCGAAAAACAGAATACGCAGATACGACGCCGCTGTTCGGCAGGCCGAAAATGATGCTCTGCGTATAGTTCCAGGCCGTGTGCACCATGACGGCAGCCCAGAAGCTGTCAAAATAATAGATCAGGAGCGACAGTGTGATGCCGATCAGAACGATCTCCGCGATCGCCAATATAGAAATATCCGAATTTCCCAGATGCAGCACCCCGAAAAGAGCGGCATTTCCGATAATCGCGACAGCGGGATGACGGTACCGGCGGCGCAGTTTTTCATACAGATAAAATCTCGTGGCCAGCTCCTCCGCGCCGGACTGGATGCAGACAGCAATCAGAAAAAGCAACGCCGACACCGGCCGGAATTCACTGAATGACAGCTGAATGTCTCCCATCAGGCTGCTCATCAGTATGCAAAAGCCGTTCATCCCAAATCCGATCAGGCCGCCTGTCAGCGCCCAGAGGGCCGTATTGCCCCGCATTGAAGGCCCAAGCTTCGGCAGCAGCGGCCTGTTCGCCGGAAATATGGCCAGAACAGCCACCACGACAATCCATATCCCGATAAAAGACGCGTACTGCCCCAGAAAAACGGCTGCGTCATGATTCTGCATCACCTTACCGAAAAAGCTCTCAAACCTTGTCACATAGATAATAACCAGACCAAGAACCTGGCCCAGAGAAATCAGCAAAAAGCAAAGAAGCCATGCGACCGGCAGAATATCCGACCATTTTCTGCCCGGCAAAAGATACTTTTTCCGAAAATTCTCCATACTGCACTCCCTCCAAACAAATTCACTTGACACTACTTTACACTATACCGTAAGCTTTTGCATATGATTATTCAGACCGGAAACCGCACAGATATCCCCGCCTTCTACGCAAAATGGTTCGCCAACCGTCTCCGTGAAGGCTTTGTTCTGGTGCGCAATCCTTTCAATCCGGTCTCAGTCACCAGATACCGCCTGAATCCCACGGTGGTGGATCTGATGGTCTTCTGCAGCAAAAACCCGGCGCCGATACTTCCCTATATGGATCTGCTCGCGCCGTACCGCCAGTATTGGTTTGTGACCATCACGCCCTACGGCAGAGATCTTGAGCCGCACGTGCCGGACAAAAAGGCTGTCATGCAGACCTTCCGGGCCCTCTCGTCCATCGTCGGCGCAGAAAACATGTGCTGGCGCTATGACCCGATCCTCATCGATGAACAGTGGACTCCCGAAAGACATCTCGAAGCCTTTTCATCCATGTGCGAGACACTCGCCGGCGCCACCCGCACCTGCGTCATCAGCTTCATAGACCTGTACGAAAAAGTAAAAAAGAACTTCCCGGAAGCCCGCACCGTGCCCTTCGACATACAGCTCTCCCTGACCAGAGGCTTCGTCCGCACTGCCGCAGCCTATGACATAATCATCAAACCCTGCGGCGAAAGTCCCGGACTCGCCTCCGTCGGAGCCGACTGCTCCGGCTGCATGACAAGGCAGGTATTCGAGTCTGCCGTCGGACAGAACCTCATCCTGCCGCCAAATCCAAACAACCGCAAAGAATGCGCCTGCTACATCACCGCCGACATCGGCGCCTACAACACCTGCGGCCACCTCTGCCGCTACTGCTACGCCAACGCCGACAGAGACGCCGTCCGCCGCTCCATGCAGCAGCACGACCCGGCCTCCCCCCTCCTTATCGGACACACAGGCCCGGACGACATCATCCACGATGCCCGGCAGACCAGCTGGATCGACCCCCAGCTGCGCCTCCCCTTCGTGTAGGAGACAGGGGTCAGACCCCTGTCTCCTTTTTTCCTCGGTTCCGGAGGAGACAGGGGTCAGACCCCTGTCTCCTCAATTATCTTCAGGTTCGGAGGCTCAGATCTGATTCCTGTCTCCCGTCTCCTCCACAGACTCAACTGCCCTAGCCGCTTTTACATTTTCATGGGGAGACAGGGGTCTGACCCCTGTCTCCTCCAACTGTCCTGGCCGCTCTCACATTTTCTTGGCGAAAAATGCCACCGCGATTGCACCTGGGCCGGCATACGTACCGATCGTGGCGCCGACAGACGCATATTCCAGACGGTCTTCGTACCCTTCATACAGGAACTTTGAGTCGCTCACGTACTTCTGCAGTACCTCATCCGAGAAGCCGGTGTATCCGAGTGCAACCGGCCTGTCAAAATCTATCCCGCCCAGATTCTGGATTCCTTTTATCAGCAGATTGCTGCTGTTCCGTGATCCACGTGCTTTTCCGATCACCTTTACGACGCCTTCTTCTATTGTCAGTACCGGCTTCAGAGAGATCAGGTTTCCGGCAAAAGCCGCGGCATTTCCGATTCTTCCTCCCAGGCGCAGATATTCCAGCGTATTGAAAACCGCAATGACATGCGCGTCCTTCAGCTCCTCACTGATACGGCTGACAATCTCCCCCGCCGGACATCCGAGATCCCGCAGCTGTACTGCCCTCTCCACAATAATATAATAAGAAATGCAAAACTGCCGCGAGTCAATCACAGTCACATGATCCGCAAAATCCTGCGCCGCAATACAGGCACTCTGGTATGAGCCGGACACGCCGGAAGACAGGCAGAAACAGATCACGTCATCCCCTGCAGCCACCGCTTCAGCAAAATGCTTCTCATATTCAAAAGGAGGAATCTGACTGGTCTTCGGCACCACATCTGTTTCAATCAGCTTCTCATAGAACGAACGATTGGACAGCGTCACACCGTCCAGATACTCCTCCTCCCCAAAGCGGACCCGCAGCGGGAGCACCGTTATGCCCCATTTAGCCGCCAGATCCTGTGAAATATCACTGGCTGAATCAGCTATAATTCTTATCGACATGTATAAAACCTCCTGCAATTACTATTCTTATCTGCTTCGATGGAGACACAGGTCCGACACCTGTTTCCTCGGCGTTTTCCCTGTTTATCATCTCTGTCAGTTTTGGAGACAGGGGTCAGACCCCTGTCTCCCCGTTTTTTCCAGCTTCGGAGACACAGGTCTGACACCTGTATTCTTGGCGTCTTCCTTGTTTATTATCTCTGTCAGTTTTGGAGACAGGGGTCTGACCCCTGTCTCCTTCTTCATCTCACTCGTCCAACTCGGCGATCCGCTCCTTCGCTTCGGCGCTGCCGAGCGCGGCGGCGCGTTCGTACCATTCGCGGGCCTGGTCTTCGGTGCCGTAGCTGTTTTCGATGCACCAGGCGGTGCGGTACGCGCCGTCGGGGTCGCCGGCTTCGGCGGCTTTGCGGTACCATGCGTAGGCCTCGGCCGGGTCTTCCTCTGTCCCGAAGCCGTACTGGTACATCAGGCCCATGTTGTACATCCCTTCGGCATTTCCGGTTTCCGCCAGTTTTTTCATCCAGTAAAAGGCCTTATCCTGGTCCTGCTCTGTTCCCGTGCCGGACATATAGCAGCGAGCCAGGTTGTAGATGCCCAGGTCATATCCCGCCTCAGCAGACTTTTTGTACCAGGAAAAAGCCTGCGCCGGATCAGCCTCTGTGCCCAGGCCGTCCTCGCAGCAGATCCCCGCATTCAGCATACCTTCTGCCGCGCCGGCCTCCGCACTTTTCAGATTCCAGGCGTAGGATGCCTCCAGGTCCTTCTCCGTGCCCTCTCCATTGGAGTAACAGTTGGCAAGGGCGATCATGCACTGCGGATTGCCCGCCTCGGCGCCTTTTTTGCACCAGTAAAAGCAGCCTTCGAGATCCTGCTCTACACCCCAGCCCTTGCGCAGGCAGTCAGACAGCAGCAGCATCGCATCCACGTTTCCGGCCTCGGCAGAGACCCGGAGAAACGCTATATCCGCCGGTTCAAAGACATCCTTTTCCGCAATCGACACCAAAGCCGCCCCATAGATATCATAGGAAAGCGCCTGGTTTTTCTCCGAGATCACGGCATTTCGCCACAGCATAAATCCGCCCGTCCCGCCAACAGCCGCCGTCACCAGCAGGCTCAGCAGGATCGTGCGCCGTTTTCTCTTCTTCTCCCGGTCAACCAGCCGGTTAAAGCGAACGTCCAGGATGATGGAAACCAGCTTCAGAAAAGCCTTGTTCCGGCCAATCTCCTGAATATTGACGCCCAGCAGCTCGTCATCCGTGGCGTTCTTCAGGGCCGGCGGAAAACACTCCAGCTCCGGGTTGTCGCTCTCCGGCTCACCCTCCACGATAAACGGAATGATGTGATCCGCCCTGCCGGCAGACACAAAAGACATCACCTCCGCATTCACCCATTCCGAGGCGGCGCTCTGCGGCGAACAGATAACGACCAGGTATTCCGACGCGGCCAGTTCCTGCCTGAGCGTACCCTGCAGCCCCACGCCTGCCAGATCCGTCTGATCGCGGAACACCTTCAGCCGCTTCCCGGCAGGCCAGTCAGCCGACAGACCCCTCGGCAGACGAAACGTCTCCAGACGGCGCTGGAGCCATTTCCCCCACGACAGGTCCCGGTGACTGTAGCTGATAAATGCGTTGTAGATATACTCACTCATTTTTTCTTAGGGAGACAGGGGTCAGACCCCTGTCTCCTTCTGTCTCCTTTTGACCCTGGAGACAGGGGTCTGACCCCTGTCTCCTTCAATCGTTCTTTACCATTTCCGTTCTATTTTACCTTCACGCTTCATCTGCGTTCCTGAATGCCAGCCTCACTTGCCTGCTTTCGCTTCGTGAATATCATACCATACATCACAAAAAGTCAAAAGAGGACACTTACGAGAGGAGACAGGGGTCAGACCCCTGTCTCCTCTGTCTCCTTACGGTTGAAATGCCAAGAGACAGGGGTCTGACCCCTGTCTCCTTCTGTCTCCTTATGCTTGAAATGCCTGTCTATGTTCCATATAATGATATCAGATATTTTCAGGAGGAGCAGTCAGTAAAAAGAATAATCTTCGGTTTAGCACATCAGGAGCGGAGGTCATCAATTATGAAGTCAATAATACATTTTCTGAAAAAGGCACTGACGGCATTCTCGGCATGCGCACTGCTGGCAGCTGCGCTGCCTGTCCCTGCCGCGGCGTCGGGCAGCAGTATTTTCATCGATTTGGGAAACGAAGAGATAGCCGGCCCTTTTCATGAGGAGGAAGTGTTCTCTCCGCTGACCTGTTCCGGGCTGTCGCCCGCAGGCAGGAAGACGAACACGATTATGATCTATATGGTCGGTTCCGACCTTGAAAGCGGCTCAGATTCTGACGGAAACGGCGGCGCCGCGAGCCTGGATCTGCTCGAGATGCTCCACTCCGGTGTGGACGTTTCCGATACAAATGTCCTGATCTATACCGGAGGCAGCTACAGCTGGAAAAGCAGTGTTCCCAACGACAGAAACACGGTGCTGTACCTGGATGAAGGGGGTACGGCCACTTTCGTAGCAGAAACGGACACCGTGTCTGACATGGGTATTCCGCAGTCTCTTACGGATTTTGTAAATTTCTCGACGGAATATTTCCCCGCGGATGACTATGCGCTGATTTTCTGGGATCACGGCGGCGGCCCGCTTCTGCCGTTCGGAAAAGATGAATTCTTCTATTCTGATGACGTCGGAATCCCTTTCCATGACCTGCTGACAATGCAGGAATTTTCAGAAGCAATGGAAAACACTCTTTTTTCCGGGGAGCAAAAGCTCGCATTTGTTTATTTTGACACGTGTCTGAGCGCATCCCTTGAGATAGCGGATTACTGGCGTAATTATGCCGACTATATGATAGCTTCAGAGGAAGACTGCCCCGGAAACGGCGCGGATTACTCGTTTCTGGCAGATCTGAACGGCAGCACGCTGCATGATCTGCCGATAAGCATTATAGACAGATTTGCGTCTTTTTACGACCAGGTCAATCAGAGGATTCAGGAATCAAATCCCGCAAGAGGATCTGTAGACTGGTCTCTGTCCTGTCTGGATCTGGCGGCGATTGACGGTGTATCCGCCGCGTCTGACAGACTTTTTGAGCAGGCTGCGGGCGGACTTCGTCAGGGAGAGTATTCCGATCTGCAGAGGCTGCGTGAACAGATGTATGAATTCTCCCCTCATACTGCCGGCACAGAGAACAGTTTTGACGTGGTGGACTGTCGGGATGCCGCCGAAAAACTGGGCGTTCTCTATCCGGACGAGGCACAGGCGCTGATCGACGCGCTGGACAGCTTTGTCCTGTACCAGAAATCCAATATAAGCAAGGCAAATGGCGTCATGATGTACTATCCCTGTCACAGCCAGGCCATGCGGGAGATCTCGGCTCCTTTCTATGATGAGCTGAGTGTCTCCGCCGCGTACTCTGAATATCTCTCCATGGTCGACACGATACGGGAAACCGGCGACCCGGATTACTGGCTGGAGGAGGGATCTGCCCCGACAGAGGAAGTGACATCGGCACCAACTGAGGAATTGACGCCGACACCGACCGAAGAACCGA
>CAMODP010000100.1 GCA_946611445.1 uncultured Eubacterium sp. | reverse complement strand
CGCGTCATAGAGGCTGCTGTCGCCGGAAGCACCCACGATGGCGGACTGCGCCCCGCCGCCGCTCATTCCGAACGTAAAGATGCTCTCCGCATCTCCGGGTATCAGTTCATCGCAATAGCGGATATACCGGATGGCAGCTTTCAGATCCGTCACACCGGCCGGTGCGCCGGAATCTCTTCCCCGGCAGCCGGCGTGTACGTAGACAAACCCTTCATCCGTGTACAACGAAACATCCGTGTAATCTGTCAGCGCATTCTGTGCTGAATACCCCGGCGTATTAATCGGCATAACGATCGGAGCCGTTTCCGCCGTATAGCCGTTTACCTCGTTTTCCGCATTCAATTCACAGGTATACGTGCCGTCGCCATTATCGACGGCATTCATATAGGCACCGGGAACAAAAACTGCCAGCGTCTCATATGACGGATCTGCGGGATTTTCGCAGTAAGATATCCCTGTCTGGTAGTAGACATCATCTTCCTCGTTGTACAGCCAGCCGGTCATGTCTATTTTTTCCAGAGCAGAAACAGCATCTGCCGTCTCAGATGAAGCCGGCGTACTCCCCTCATTTGTTACAGTTTCATTGTCAGACGTAGTTCCGTATGCATTCACGGACAGGATCATCATCCCGGAAAGACAAAGGGAAGCCCATCTCATTTTATTACGTATCATTTCTGAAAACTCCTTTTCTGTAAATTCTCTGTTTTAAGTTTTTTCACAGGTGTCATTATACAGGCCGGAGCCTAAGTTATACTTAAAGAGGCAAAAACTATTTCCGAAATCCGTAAAAGAGATACCGGGGCCTGTCAGCTTGCATTGAATACATACTTTTTCAGCCGGTCAAAGGCTTCCTTTACCAGGGCGGCAGGAAGTGCCAGATTCATGCGGATCGTGTGCGTCCCGCCGAAGTCCCGCCCGTCCTGACAGGCAACGCCGACACGCCAGCAGGCCTGGAGAAGCTCGTCCATGGAGGCATCATGGGCACGGCACCACGCTTCACAATCCAGAAACAGCATATAGGTGCCCTCCGGCATGGAAACGGACACGCCCGGCCACTCCTGCCGGATCCGGGATACGGCGTACCGCACGTTTTCACTGAGCACCTGCCGCAGCTCGTCGACCCAGATCTGTCCCTCGTCAGAATATGCGCCGATCAGCGCGTGCATGGACAGAACGTTCATGTTGTTATAATGTGACAGCGAACCTGCCTTGTCGACGGCGTCCTTCAGACGCTGATTGTAAATGATATGATAACTGCCGATCAGGCCGGCCAGGTTGAAAGTTTTGGACGGGGCATACAGGCCAATCGTGCGTTCCCTCGCGTCGTCATCCACAGACTGCAGCGGCGTGTGACGGACCGGAGAATGGGTGAGGATGATATCCGACCATATCTCATCGCTGACGACATACACATCATATTTTCTGCAGAGTGCGAGCATCTCCTGCATCTCCTCCACAGTCCATACCCTGCCGGTCGGATTGTGCGGAGAACAGAAAATCATGGCGTGGATCCTCTGCTGTCTGAACTTCTGCTCCATGTCCGCCAGATCCATTCGCCAGATGCCCTCCGCGTCCTTACGAAGCTGTGACGTCACCATATCATAGCCGGCATTTTTCAGAGAATGGGTAAATCCGATATACGTTGGCCCGTGCACCAGCACTTTATCTCCCGGAACACACAGTGCCCCAAGGGCGCTCATCAGGCCGCCGAGCACCCCGTTTTCATACCCGATACAGGATGCCCGCAGTCCTTCAACACCATTTCTCTCCTTCTGCCAGCGGATAATCGAGCGATAGTACTCCTCCGACGGCATAAAATACCCGAAAGCCGGATGCTCCACTCTGCGGATCACATGTTCCTGTATGGCAGGAAGCACCGGAAAATTCATATCCGCAACCCACATGGGGATCGGTGAAAAACCTTCCTCCGGCGCCCCAGGCCCGAATCCGCTGCCCAGCGCGTCCACGGCCAGAGCATCATGTCCTTTTCGTTCCATAATTGATGTAAAATCGTACTTCACAGGATATCTCCTTCCCATATAGTCAAGCGAAGGAGACAGGGGTCAGACCCCTGTCTCCCCCTCTCAGCTTATTGTCTTTGGCAATCTCGGAGACACAGGTCAGACCCCTGTCTCCCCCTCTCAGCTTATTGTCTTTGGCAATCTTGGAGACACAGGTCTGACCCCTGTCTCCTCTCCTCCCAGCAGCCGCAGACTGAACAGCAGATCGAATCGCACAGCAGGATCGTCCATATCCAGTCCCGTACGCTCGCGGATCCGGTTCAGACGGTCCTGCAGGGATGTCCGGTGGACAAACAGCCTCTCTGCCGTCCTTGTCACATTGAAATTCTCTTCCGAATAGACCCGCAGCGTCTCCAGGTACTGCGTGCCTTTTTCATCATTCCCGTTCAGCAGGGCCTGCAGCGCAGGCATGATCAGCAGAACCGGCGGAATTTCTCCGACGGATTTCCGGATCAGGTAGGCCATCCGATAGTCCTCAAACAGATAGTACCAGAACATCGGATCCCTGTCTGTGCCCAGCCGGATTGCCGCTTCAGCCTGCAGATACGCGCCCCGCAGATGCTCGGCGGAATAAGTCTTTCCCGAAACACCTGCCTTATACATATTCTCCCGCAGGAACTCAGCCAGCCGGGAGCGGATATCCTGTATGTCCGCCTGTCCCCGGGTGACATTTTGCAGCAGCAGAATCCTGCCGTCCTTTACTTCACCGCAGGATGACGGAATCAGATGCTCTATGCTGCGAAGGATGTACTCTGTAATCCCGTTGTCACGCTCCGGATACATATAGGAAAAGATATAAAATCTGCAGCAGTCATTCCTGTGCCAGCCAATCTGATGAAGGGCAGCGGCCGCAGCCGCATCATAGCGGTAGTCCTCTTCCGTCATCCGCAGGATCAGCTTTTTTGCAGCTGCGAATTCCGATGAAGGCAGCGAAAAGGTGGACAAATGCACTGTGATTTTTTCAATCTTCCGGGCCAACACCTCCACCATGAAAGCATCTGTCGCCGAATAGTTACCTGCATCACGGGCAAACAAAAGCCGGTTGTAATAAGTATCTTCGCCCGGCCGGAACATATTGCGGTACAGGGAAGCGCCCTCCCCGCGATGGCTGAGCGGATTCTCATAACTATGCACGCCCCGGACAGAGCGGATAGCCGTGATCTGCGGATCTTCGGAGAGAGACGCGATATTGGCGTCATCCGGCCTCTGTACGCCGGTCCGTGCCTGCAGGCCCAGGCCGTCTGCCATTCCCTTTGTATATGCCGGCATATTATAGGAGACATCAATCAGTCCCAGACTGCCATTCATGCAGACTGCCGTGAGCTCCAGCATCCGCTGAATGCCCGCTATGTCCTGATCACATGTGTCCAGTGCTTCCTCCCAGGCCTCCATCCGGTCATAGAGTTCCGTCAGGCAATGCATGATCTGCTCCGCCGGCACACTTTTTTCCGGATACAGACAGGGGCTGACTGAATAAAAAGATGACTCTTTCCGCTCCTTCGGCGTTTTCATATCTGTCGGCGGCACAGGAGGGGCGGTAAGGATCAGCAGCTGATCCGCGTGGCAGACCGCAGCGGCTGAAGAAGCGGATTCTTTAAAAGATTCTGCATAGGCTGAAGCCGCGGATTTGGCAAAAAGGTCTGCGCCGGCAATCAGCACATGCCCGGGTGCGCCGTGGCATCCGTCAAACTGCCGGGGAAAGGCGTACGTCGTTTCCGGCCGCAAGCCGGATCCGGTCCACCTGCCCCTCCTCTGCAAGGCCTCTTGTATAACAGAAGCAGGAAGCTTCATTGCGGAATTCCCCCTTTACGCATGTGCATGTACTCTCATCCTGTTAAGCATACCACCAGCCGATGAAAAATAACAGCGCTCTCTGAAAATCTTCGTTTTCATCACACGAGGTCTGCAGTCCGTCAAAGTGCAGGGTTTTTCTGCGCAATGTCCTTCGCCCGGCGGGTTGTACCTTCAGAATCCGGACTTTATACTGAAAACAACGGAAAACCATTTTTGAATATCAGGGAGGATACGGCAAAATGATGACACGTAAAGACAACATGATGGCCATCTATCACCATCAGTCTCATGATCACATCGGAAGCTTTCTGGACTTTGGCATGGTCGGCGGAGATGCCGAAGAGTTTGAAAATGGCCCTGCGGGCGGCAGCGGCGGCAAGGACTGGTTCGGTATGGAATGGTCACGGACGGCCTCCGGCTTCGGCGGCGGCACGCCGGCACCGGACAAGATCGTCCTTCCCGATGTGACAGAATGGAAAAAATACGTGCATTTCCCGGATGTGGCAAAATACGACTGGAAAGCCCAGGCTGATGCCCAGCTGGCCAATATCAACCGCAGCGAGCAGGTTGTCGACTACGGCTGCTGGAATGGTCCTTTCCTGCGCCTGGTAGATCTCATGGGCATGGTAGAGGGACTTATGGCCTTATGCGAAGAGCCGGAAGCCTGTGAAGAGCTGCTCACCGCCATCACCGATTACCGGATCACCACGCTGGAATACATCAAAAAATACTTCGATCCCGATGTCATCACCCTCTATGATGACTTTGCCCACGAGCGCGGCCTGTTCATATCACCGGACACCTACAACGAGCTGATCTTCCCGCAGCATAAGCGCTGGGCTGACGCCGTCCGCTCCTATGACATCATTCCGGATATGCATGTCTGCGGAAAACCGGAAGCTGTTGTCCCCGGATTCGCTGATGAAGGATTTGCGGCCTGGCAGATCGTCCAGCCGGAAAACGATATCGTCAGCCTTCAGAAAAAAGCCGGCGACAAGATTGCCTTCATCGGCTGCTGGGATCTGCAGGCAAAATGGATCAAGCCGGGCACTACCCCGACAGACGAAGAACTCCGTCAGAAGATCCGCGAAACCATCGACGCCTACGGCCCGGGAGGCAATGTAGCCATCATGGGCACAATCTTCCATCCGGCCGTCGATATCTTCTCAACCATGATGACCATGCATGACGAAGTTCTCAAATACGGCACCGGTTACTACTGCAAATAACGCGGAACGGTGCCGGAGACGAAGGAGACAGGGGTCAGACCCCTGTCTCCGGCAGTTTCTTCAACGCTTTTCGAGGTGAAGGAGACAGGGGTCTGACCCCTGTCTCCTTGTCTCCCTCAGTCCTCCTTCAGGTATGTCTCCGCATAGGACCAGAATTCTCCGAGATTCTCCAGTCTGTACATATGCGGGGTTGAATGCACAAAATACTCGAGGTTGTGGAGATTCAGGCTGATGCCTGTAGATGTCCCGTCTTCCCAGGTGAGGCTGATCCAGTTGTAATTATCGGTGACCCATTCGTTTGTCTCTTCGCCGATTCGTATATTACAGAGTAATTCCACCGCCCGGTCAAGGGCCTCTCCTTCTGTAAATGTCGCAGTCCTTCCGTAGCCGCCCTGGTCTATGTGGAAGGATAGCTCAACGGGCGGCTCTTCTTTTATATTTGCCAACTTTTCATCTTCCAAAGCTTCGTACAGGTACTCGCCTGTCTGCGGGATTCGTGCCGGCGGCAGCTCCGCTTCTGTTTTTACTGAGGAAATGCCGATTTTTACGGAAACGGGAACGGACTGCGGTCCCCATTTTATACCATCATGAAAAAAATCGATTGTACTATGCGGCGGGATCGCCTCGTCTTCCCCGTCATATACTTCCCCGAATGACCGGAATTCTTCTCCGTTTTCATCAATAAGGGCAAAGGTGTATACCACCTGCATGATACCTTCGTCCGTATCATTTTCTATTGTGCCGCCAAACGTATAGCCGAATCCGCCTGTGTCCGTCCTGCCGGCTGTCGCCGTCTCCAGCGTTACCGTCACGCCGTCCCGGGATGCAGGGCTGCCGAGGATCTCCAGGCTTCTCTCTTCTTCATCAGCGGGAACAGGGTCATCATCTCCGGACAGAGAGCCATCTGAAGCTGTGTTTGTATCTTCGGGCAGCGAACCGTCCAGTGCGCCCTGCTTCCAGGTGTCATATTCGTCCGCGTCTGCTTTTGTTTCCTCAATATCCCCGCAATAGGAAAAAGTGTCATTTTCTTTTTCTACTTCACCGCAAAGAATGACCTTTTCCAATTCATCGCAATATTCAAATGCTGCTGATTCCAGCTTGCTGCCATCCGCACAGATGACCTGCTCCAGACGATCGCAGTATCCAAAGGCCCGGCTCTTAAGCGCTGATCCCGGTCCTATGATCACCGTCTCGACAGCATCGCAATAGCTGAACGCGCATTCTTCCACCACTGCTCCTGCCGGAATCAGCACCACTGCGGGCAGCTCCGCGTAGCTGAACGCATCTTTCTGAATCTCGACATTTTCCGGAAGCTCCAGCGCATCACTGATGACACAGTTTTCAAAAGAGCGTTCCCCGATGCTGCGGACACTGTCCGGGAAAGACAGCCGCTCCATCTCATTGTACGTAAACGCCTGATACCCGATATCCGTGACCTGATATCCGTCCAGTTCACCGGGAATCTCAATGACTGTATCCGTCCCGGTATACCCCGTGATGGTTACCGTCTCCTTGTCGTCGTTGACAGAGTACTGATAGTCTCCGGCTTCGATAATCTCAGGCGCTTTGTCAAAAGGATTCTTTTCAAACGGATTCTTCTCAAACGGGTTTTTCTCAAACGGGTTTTTCTCAAACGGGTTCTTCTCAAATGGATTTTTCTCCGCCAGTTCCTGAACCAGATCGCCAAAATCCTGAAGCAG
>CAMODP010000099.1 GCA_946611445.1 uncultured Eubacterium sp. | reverse complement strand
CAGCCAGCTTCTGATTAACATATTCGAACACAATACTCCGCTGCATGACGGAGCCGTTATCATACGGCACGACCGCATCGCAGCGGCAACCTGCTATCTGCCGCTGTCGGACAATATGGAGCTGAGCAAACGGTTCGGCACCAGGCACCGCGCCGGCGTCGGCATCAGCGAAGTCAGCGACGCGCTTGTCATCATTGTCTCGGAGGAGACGGGGGACGTGTCTTTTGCGCGTGACGGCAAGCTCCATCCGGGCATTTCCGTCAGCGAACTGCGGCAGGCGCTGCAGGAAGCGCAGAAATACTATGACGAGCGGGCCAATATCCTGAAGAGAAGGAGGGGACGTCGTGCCAAAGCGATTTCTTGAAATTCTCCGTCAGAATATCGGATTAAAGCTGCTGTCCGTTCTGATCGCTGTTGTGATCTGGTATATGGTCGTGGAAATCAACGATCCGCTGGAAACATCTTCCTATCAGGTGAGGGTTGCCACGGAGAACGAATCTTATATTACGAACGGCAAACAGATATTTCACATAGATGATTCGTATAAGACGGTCATGGTTTACCTGCGGGCAAACCGCTCAACGCTGCGGAACATCCGGTCAGATGACATTTCCGTGACCGCTGACCTGACGCAGATCGTCGATCTGGAGAGAGATCCGGTCATGGTGCCGCTGACAGCCTCCTGCCGGAATGTGCTGCCGTCCAATATCACGCTTTCCCGGACGGCCATCCCGATCTCCATCGAGAATATTGCCAGCAAGGAATTCCCGGTGACCGTGGACACAGGCGATTCCATACCGGGACAGAATTATGAGGTCGGAAGGACGACGCCGGATCCGGAGCAGATTGTGATAAACGGGCCGGAATCCATCGTCAACAACATTGACAGCGTGATCGCGCACATAGATGTGACCGGAATGACCCAGAGCAGCACAAAGCAGGCCTCTATTGTGCTGATGAACAAGAACCAGGAGGCCATGTCGTCCGAGACAATAGAAGACGACCTGACGATGAATACCGGGGATACCGGCATCCGCGTTGCGGTTGAACTCTGGCGGAAGCAGAGTGATGTAACGCTGCAGGTGGAGTACAGCGGAGAGCCGGCTGAAGGCTACAAGGTGACCAATATCACGACAACGCCGGAGACGGTCACGGTGGCGGGCAGCAGCGATGCTCTGAAGATTCTGAAGGATAACGGCAATACGCTGACCATCCCCGGTGATATGGTGGATGTCTCCGGTGTGAGTGCAGATATCGCCGTGGAGGTCCATCTGCCGGATATCATGCCCGACAACATGCGTCTGGCGAAGAACACGGCAGAAGATGCGACAGTCTATCTGACAGTTCTGTCTGATGCCACGATGGAAAAAACCGTTGACGTGGATGAGATCGAAGTGAAAAACCTGGCGGAGAACCTGACTGTCTCGTATGAACAGACAGAACTCACGATCCGCGTGCACGGCGTCAAGGGTGTACTGGAAAAGCTGAAGGATTCTGACATCCGGGCCTCCATCGATGTAGAAGGTATGGGCGCGGGCGATCAGACCCTGCCGGTGACGATCACGCTGCCCAGCGGCGTTGAACTCGAGGAATCGGCGCAGATCAGTGTGCATCTGAAAGAGAAGGCGGTGGCGGAGACTACTGCCTCGCCGGAGGAAAAGTAGCCCTGTTCCGGGACAGGTGATGGCATGATCAGGAAAAATGTTACAGTGAACGATCCGTCAGGGCTGCACCTGCGGCCCGCGGCAAAGCTGAGCGAGACCGCCCTGCTGTTTTCGTGCCGCATTACGCTGGAACACGGAAGTGTGACGGCAAATGCCAAGAGCGTACTGAGCATACTGGGCGTCTGTGTCCGCTGCGGGGATACGATACAGCTGACCTTTGACGGTCCGGACGAGGAGGAAGCGGCAGAAGCCCTGAAGGCGCTTCTGCAAGAACTCTGATATTTTTTGGACCGGATCATTATTTCACAGAACCGTCACATATTTCGCTTAGAATAAGCTCTGTGTATGAAAGCAGGGTATGGGCTGGTATACAAAACGCCGGAATTGATTTATAGCCATTCTCCTGGTGTAAGTCACTTCCGGCTTTTTTCGTGAAAATGTACAAGTCGCACGAATCCGGCTCAGGCACGCTTCCGCTGCCTCGTCCACGCAGCGGTACTAAACTCCCGCTTCGCGGATCGTTAAGTGCCGGCGGGACTCGAAGCACCTGAGCCAGGATTGTGCAACTTGTTCATTTTTACTCAGTTTTAAGGCGTTTCGCTATTGCAGGATCGTTCCGTGAGACGGAGAGGAGTATGAAAATGAGTGAGCCGACAGATATCGGAAAAAACAGTTATACGGATTCTGACAAGGCTTCCGGCAGCGAAGGAAACGGAGGGGCGTCTGCAGGCTCCGGGCAGGACGGCATGTACAGCTGGGTCTCACCCCGGCTCCGTCAGTCCGGAAGAGAGAGCGGACCGGATGTCAACCCCTGGGGGCAGGACAGGAAAGATGATGCATCTTTCTGGACAGAACATATTCAACAGGAGGACGCAGCCCGGAATTCCGCGCCGGATCGGGGGCAGGACCGGATGCGGTCTGAGCAGAAGGCCGACCGGCATGACAGGGACCGCCGGATCTTCACGGAACAGCGGAAAAAACCGTCAGCCAGCCGCAGCTGGGCAAGACTGGCTGCAATGGCGCTGGTGTTCGGGCTGATTGCCGGAATTGTCTGCTACGGTGTGATACGGCTCGGTTATCGGATCTATCCGCCCGCATATCCGCAGGCAGAGGCAGGGGACGGCGGCCAGGATTCATCCCGCGCCGCTCTGCCGCAGGCAGGTACGGAGCCGGATGCCGCCGGAACGGAGAGCGGCGGATCTGATGAATCTGTGCCGGATGATGCGGCCGATGATGTGTCTGCGGACAGCGCTGCCGGGACAGACGCTGCCTCAGACGGAACGGGAACAGAGGAATCCGCGGCAGCCGGGACGGCTTCCGACAGTTCCGCGCCGGAGGATGCCGCCCAGACAGTCCTTCCCGCCCGGACAGAGATGAGCGTCGCAGACGTGACGGAAAACTCCATGCCCTCTATGGTGACGATTTCCACCATGTCTGTCATGGAGATGCAGAGCTTCTTCGGGGGATCGCAGAGGTACACCGCAAAAGGCGCCGGAACGGGGATTATTGTCGGACAGAATGATTCCGAACTCCTGATAGCGACGAATAACCATGTCGTTGAGGGGGCTTCGCAGCTTTCTGTAGGTTTTATAGATGAGGAAGCGGCGGAGGCTGTCATCAAGGGATCCGACATGGACGCTGACCTGGCTGTCATTGCGGTGAAGCTGGAGGATATTCCCGAAGAAACGAAGGACCGGATCAGGGTCGCCACGATCGGTGATTCAGATGCGCTGAGGCTGGGGGAACAGATCGTTGTTATCGGCAACGCACTGGGTTACGGCCAGTCTGTGACCAGCGGCTATGTGAGCGCCTTTGACAGGGAACTGAATCTCACAGACGGGACGAATTCCTTTGTCTCCTCAAACCTGATCCAGGTAGACGCGGCGATCAATTCCGGCAACAGCGGCGGCGCCCTTCTGAATATGAAGGGGGAGCTGGTCGGCATTAACGAGGCCAAAAGCTCCGTCACAATGTCCGGCGCCACGGTAGACAATGTGGGCTACGCTATCCCGATCAACAAGGCGGAGCCGATCCTGGAAGAACTGATGAACGAGACGACCAGAGAGCGGTACAGCGAGGCTGAACAGGGGTATCTGGGCGTGACCTGTGCGAATGTGACGGCTGAATACGCCAGAATGTACGGCATGCCGGAAGGGGTATGCTTCACGACAGTCGTGGAGGGCGGACCGGCCGAAGAGGCAGGCATTCTGAAGGGGGATGTGCTGATTTCCGTTGACGGGAAAGCCATCAAGACGTATGAAGCGCTCACGGACAGGCTCACGTATTATAAAGCCGGCGATACCGTTACGCTGGTCGTCCTGCGGGCGAATGCCGGTGAATATACAGAGCAGACAGTTACGGTTACACTGGGAGACCGTGCAGTTCTGGAGCAGGTGCTGGATTCCGCGCAGGAAGATGGATGAGACGGACATTGCTGCCGCGGCAGCAGACAGTCAGGAGAAGTAATACATATGGATGATCACACAGAGAACACGCTGCAGGAAGCAGGAAACGAGTCGGGGAATGAGACCGGAAACAGGGAAAAATCCTGTATGGTATGTCACCGCCCGGAGAGCAAGGCAGGCAAGCTGATTGAGCTGCCGGGGGACATGTATATCTGCTCAGACTGCTGGAAACAGGGGCTGCAGGGCATGCAGAATTCCGGTCTGAGTCTGGGAGATCTTGTGCAGAAGTTCACGCCGAACGTCAGCATGATTGACCTCTCGTCTCTGTCAGGACTGTTCGGCGGCAGGCAGGCGCGGCGGAAAGAAAAAGAACAGAAGGACGGAGCCGCGGCGGAAAAGGGCGGAAAGAAGTTTTCCCTGAAAGATGTCCCGCCGCCGCACCGGATCAAGGCACGGCTGGATGAATATGTCGTGGGACAGGAGCACGCCAAGAAGGTGCTCTCCGTGGCCGTGTACAATCATTACAAGAGGATCCTGGCAGAGCCGTCAGAGGACGTGGAGATCGAGAAATCCAACATCCTGATGATCGGACCGACCGGTTCGGGCAAGACCTATCTGGTTCAGACGCTGGCGCGGCTGCTGGATGTGCCTCTGGCGCTGACGGATGCCACGAGCCTGACGGAAGCCGGCTATATCGGTGACGACATAGAGAGCGTCGTTTCCAAGCTGCTGGCGGCAGCGGACAATGACGTGGAACGCGCCGAGCATGGCATCATCTTTATCGATGAGATTGACAAGATCAACAAGAAGAAGACCACAAACCAGCGGGATGTCAGCGGAGAGGCCGTGCAGCAGGGCCTGCTCCGTCTTCTCGAGGGCGGAGAGGTGGAAGTTCCGGTAGGAGCAACCAGCAAGAATGCCATGGTGCCTCTGGAGACCGTAAATACAAAGGACATTCTCTTTATCTGCGGCGGCGCCTTTCCGGATCTGGAGAATGTGATCCGGGAGCGGCTGAACCGGAAATCATCCATGGGATTCCAGGCAGATCTGAAGGACCGGTTCGACGCTGACAGGAATATCCTGCAGAAGGTGACGACGGAAGATCTGCGGGCTTTCGGCATGATTCCCGAGTTTCTGGGCAGGCTGCCGGTGATAGCCGCGCTGGAAAGCCTGACCGAGGATATGCTTGTGGAAATCCTGCGGGAGCCGAAGAACGCGATTCTGCGGCAGTATGCCCGCCTGATGGAATATGATGAGGTAAAGCTCACCTTTACCGACGAAGCCCTGCATGCCATCGCCGCAAAGGCCATGGAGCGGGGGACCGGCGCCCGGGCCCTTCGGGCGATCATAGAGGATTTCATGCTGGACATCATGTATGAGATTCCCAAGGACAACAATATAGGCGAGGTCGTTATCACAAAAGAATACATCGAGCATACCGGCGGACCGGTCATCATTCCCAGAGGGCAGGTATGGCAGCTCCCGGAAGGGAAAGAGCCGGAGAGACTGCGGGGGGAGCAGATGCAGGAAAGTTTTGCTTGACTTTCGTCCGCGCCTGTACTAGAATGGCGAGGTGCGGCAGCAGGAGGAGTGCGCCTTTTTGTACCTTCCCAATACAAAGCGGTCAGCTTCCCGCCGCAGGATGCGGACATGCCATAAGCCCGTGGCAGCCCGTTTCCGCATATAGAATCCGGTACGTCAGCCATCCGGACAGTGGCGGCCTCCGGATCCGTTTTCCCGTGTGCGGCTTATCCCGCATGCCTGGCTGAAGTATACGAGACGTTCGGAGCGGTCCGGGTGTCCTGTATAACCTTCTGAACCTTCGGCAGGCCGGAGAACGGGCCAGCGTCTTTTTAACTGAATACACAGGAGGTTTTTATCCATGAAAACGTATATGGCGAATCCGGATAAGCTGGAGAAGAAATGGTACGTAGTTGACGCATCCGGACAGACCCTTGGACGCCTCGCTTCGGAGGTGGCCAAGATCCTGAGAGGAAAGAACAAACCGGAGTTTACTCCCTTTGTGGATACCGGCGATTATGTGATCATCGTCAATGCCGAGAAGATTGCCGTCACCGGCAAGAAGCTCAGCCAGAAAATCTACTACAGACATTCCGATTATGTCGGCGGAATGAAAGAGACCACCCTCAAGGAGATGCTTGACAGGCATCCCGAGAGAGTCCTGGAGCTGGCCGTGAAAGGCATGCTGCCGAAGGGACCCCTTGGAAGAGAGATGTATAAGAAGCTTCACGTGTACACCGGTGCCGAGCATCCGCACGCTGCTCAGAAGCCGGAAGTGATCACATTTTAAGAGGGAGGTAAGAGACATTGGCTAGCGCAAGATTCTATGGCACAGGAAGAAGAAAAAAATCTGTCGCGAGAGTATACCTTGTACCGGGAACCGGCAAAATCACGATCAACAAGAGAGACATCGATGATTACTTCGGCCTGGAGACCCTGAAGACCATCGTCCGTCAGCCGCTCGTGGCGACCGACAATGTTGACAAATACGATGTTCTCGTGAATGTTGCCGGCGGCGGCTTCACCGGACAGGCAGGCGCCATCCGCCACGGCATCGCACGCGCGCTGCTCGAGGCAGACGCCGAGTTCAGACCGACCCTCAAGAGCGCCGGATACCTCACCAGAGATCCGCGTATGAAAGAGCGTAAGAAATACGGTCTCAAAGCCGCTCGTCG
>CAMODP010000098.1 GCA_946611445.1 uncultured Eubacterium sp. | reverse complement strand
AACGCCCTACACGGTTACTTATGTTGATGAAAATGAGCGTCTTTTGGAAATCCAGGAAAATGGTGTAACTCTTCCAAATCCCATGACCTATTATGGCGTGAAGGGTGATACTGTCATTGTCGCTGCCAAGCAGATTGACGACTGGGATGTGATTTATCCGGCCAGAAGACAGACGATTGACCTGGGTACCAGCAAGAGCACGGATGCGGTCTTTGTATACCGTTCCAGAGCTGCGGCAACGCCCACACCTACACCTTCGACTTCGGCAACACCCACGCCTACTGCAGCACCGGCTTCCAGTGGCGGCGGAGGAACTACTTCTACTACCTACACAACTACTACTACGACCGGCGGAGGAACGACCGGCGGCACCACAGGTGGAACAACCGGTACTACAGGCACCGGCACGGCCGGAACAGGCACAACCGGTGCTACAGGCACCGGCGGCACAGCTGCTAATGCTGTGAATGGAACCGGGACAGGATCCGGTGCGGCGGCTGGCCTTGGTACTGGAACGACAGCTACAACATCCGGTACGCAGACAGGAACCGGCGGACAGAATGCAGCTGTTGACAGCGCGATTCGGAATGCCGTTCAGGGGGCTGCCAACAGAGGTGCATCCAATCTGGAACCGCTTCCGGATACAGTTAACATTGACGAGCCGGATGTCCCGCGTGCGGACTTCCCGGGCAGCTCCAGCAAATCGTCCAGCGCTGATAGCAGCAGTTCGAGCAGCAAGAGCAGCAGCTCCGACAGCAAGAGCAGCAGTTCGAGCAGCAAGAGCAGCAGTTCCAGCTCCATTAGCACCAGCAGCAGTTCGACTTCGGCAACGCCTACCGCTACGGCCACACCGGAGCCGACCCAGGCACCGGGCGGAATCAGCACGACTGCGAAGATCGGAATCGGAGCAGGCGTCGGAATTGTTCTCGGCGCAGTCATCGGCGGTCTGGCAATGCGCAGACGAAGAGGCTTTGACGATTACGAGGACGATGAGGACGACGATGAATAATCCGTCCGAAAGATAAGAAACTATAGATTTTGAGGACAGCAGGATGAGTAATAATCGAAGACCGGTCAGGAAAAAGAAAAGGCACAATGCTGCCGCGATCCTCTGCCGGATCATCGGAACGCTCATCCTGCTTGTCGTTTTAGTTGCGGCAGGGTCTGTGACGGTTCCCAGATTTATGGGATACTCAATTTTTCACGTTGTCAGCGGCAGCATGGAACCGGAGATCCCGATCGGGAGTGTCGTATATATCAAACCGGTTCCGGCGAAGGACGTAAAAGAGGGAACGGTTATTGCCTTCAACAGTGGTGATTCCACGGTGATTCACCGAGTCGTGAAAAACTACAACTTCGACGGTGAGTTTATCACAAAGGGAGATGCCAATGAAAAAGAAGACCTGAACGAGGTGAAGTATGACCAGTTCATCGGTGAGGTGATCTACCACCTGCCGATCCTCGGGCAGCTGCTCATGATTCTCATGTCAGATGTCGGCAGAATCTATGTCATCTGTTTCGCCGCCTGCGGGGCCCTGCTGAATATCGTGGCGGGCAGGCTGGAGCCGTACTGAGCCGAAACTTTGTTCCGGCCAATCGTTTACACAGACGACCTTTACACGTATAATGGAGGTAAATCTAAAATAGCTGCAAAGGAGGTGAACACCGGATGCGCCTGAAGATAAATAGAGTTCTGGCCGGTATACTGGTCTGTATACTGCTGGACACTCTGCTTATCACCGAATATGGCAGACGCATACCGGTGTTCGCTGATTATCAGGCCCCGCCTGTTGCGATGGCGGCCTTTCACCCGGAGTATGCCGAGGGGAACGACGCGGTGCAGATCGATCTGTCCTGCGCGGCAGAGGGAGTGATCGCTCTGTCGGCCGTGGCGAAGGACCGGCTGAAGTTCCAGGCGATCCAGGGTGAAAGCACATACACCTATGATGTGGCTTCGGACGGGACGCCCAGTATCTTTCCCCTCCAGTGCGGGAGCGGTCATTATCTGTTCCGGGTGCTGGAAAATGTTGCGGGAACCAAATATGCCGTGCTGTATCAGACTGAGACGGACATCACCGTATCCGATGAGTACGTCGCTTTTTTGCGTCCCAGTGACTATGTGAATTATACAGAGGAATCTGCCTGTGTGAAGAAGGCGGCGGAGCTGGCCGCCGGGGCCGCGGACGCAAATGAAGTCGTTTCGGCCATCTACGCGTTTATCTGCGATACGGTTGTCTATGACAAGGAACTGGCGGCGACCGTGCAGTCCGGCTATCTGCCGGATCCGGACCGGACCATGGAGACAGGCATGGGCATCTGTTTTGACTATGCTTCGCTGGCGGCGGCGATGCTGCGCAGCCAGGGAATTCCCACGCGGCTGATCTTCGGGTATGTATCGCCGAATGATCTGTACCACGCCTGGAATATGTTCTACACGGAAGAGACCGGGTGGGTGACCGTGGACTATCAGGTGACAGGAGATGAGTGGAACCGCATCGACCTCACCTTTTCCGCGAACGGCGCGGACGGGGACTTCATCGGTGACGGCAGCAACTATACAGATGTATACTTTTATTAATTACAACGTCGAGAGTACGGAATCTGCGCAAGCTTGCTTGCAGGCAGATGGATGTACTTGAGACGTGCCCCGAAATGAGGGCGCAGCGGTGCGAATGCGCCGCGGAAGTCCGAATTGCGGGAGGATCGTGAAAGCACGAAGTGCGAAACGATCCGTAATTCTTAAAATTATAAATTCTAACCACGGGAGAATCTGCTATGAGCGGAAAAAAACTGGACAATCTGGGCGTCAGCGCTTTCTGTGAGAGCATGGCGATGATGGTGCAGGCTGGCATTCAGACCGATGAGGCCATTGCCCTGCTCGGGCAGAACCATAAGGGCGGCGGCGTGCTGGAGAGCGCAATCGGCATCATGAAGGAAAAAACGGAGCAGGGAAGCAGCCTGTCTGATGCCATGCGGGAGTCCGGTGTATTTCCGGAGTACGCCCTGCAGATGATAACGGCCGGCGAGACCTCCGGCCGCCTGGAGGATGTCCTGTTCCGCCTGTCCCGCTACTACGCGGATCAGAAGACAATCAGCGAGAAGCTGCGGAACGCGGTCACCTACCCGGCAGCCATGCTGATCCTGATCATAGTGGTCCTGGCAGTTATGCTGACCATGGTGCTGCCTGCTTTTTCCAAGGTATACGACAATCTGACAGGCAGCGTGTCTTCCTCGATCTACAGCTATATCCACTGGGCCTATGCTTTCTGCTGGATCGCGCTGGTGGTCATGATTGTGCTGGCGGTTCTGCTGATCGGAGGCCTGCTGCTGTGGAACAGCGGTAAACGCGCCGCCGTGGAAAAACTGCTCCGCCGGATCCCGATCTGCGCGGAGATCCTCGACAACATGGGCATGTTCCGCTTTACCTCTGCGCTGGGCACATTTCTGGCCAGCGGCGAGATGCAGGACATAGCAGTCCTGGACAGCATCAAGATGACAGACTGCGTGCCGGTGGAAGAGAAACTGAAACGCTGTGCCGTACAGATGGAAGAAGGACACAGCTTCGCGCAGACAGCCTACGATGAAGATCTGTTCGAGCCGGTGTACGGCCGCATGCTGCTGGCCGGCGAGCGCTCCGGCAATATGGTCAGCGTGCTGGAGAGGCTGACCTCTCTGCTGGAAGAGAACTGCGGCCACCTGGTGGACCGCCTGGTGGGCGTCGTGGATCCGCTGCTTTCCGGCGTACTGATGATTACAGTCGGCCTGTCGCTGCTGTCCGTGATGCTGCCGCTCATCGGCATGATGAACGCGGTGGGATAAGGAGCGTCCTATGTACTCAGATAAGAGGAAAAAACGATGGCCGCTCATCCTGGTCAGTCTGGTGGTGCTCGCCGCCGCCTGTCTGTGCAGCCGGTACGCGGCATCCGCGGGCAGCCGCAACCTGAGCGAGGAGTCCAGAGAGTCCGTGAAGGAAGCGGTGGAAAGGGCGGCACTGCAGTGCTACGCCGTGGAAGGCGCCTACCCGCCGGATCTGGCTTACCTGACCGAGAACTATGGCCTGGCCGTCAACCAGCGTGACTTCTACATCCGCTATGACGCTTTCGCTTCCAATCTGCCCCCGGACGTGCGGGTAGAGCCGAAGCCGAAGAACTGAAGGCGTGTCTGCGGTTTGGTTTGACCGGATTATGGATTTTTACATTTAGTGCAGAAGCGGTGTGTAAGTGAGGTGCAGACGATGAGAGTGCGGAAGGATTCCCCTCTTGGCATTTATATACTGGGCATATTCATCCTGTTTATCGCCTCCTTTCTGCTGCTGGTAATACTCGGCGCGCAGACCTACCGCAGCACGGCGGCAGGTCAGGAGCGCAACTACCGGACAAGAGCCCAGCTGTCCTGGCTGTCCGCCGTCATCCGGGCAAACGACCGCGAAGGCGCCGTCAGCCTGGCGCAGGCAGCAGGACCTGAAAACAGCCAGGTACTGGTCGTGCGGGACGGCAGCGGCTACGCATCCCGCATATACATCTACGAAGGAAATCTGGTAGAAGACTACGCGGCAGAAGACGCAGAACTCTACCCGGAAGAAGCCCTGAAGATCGGCGAGACAGCGCAGTTCCTCGTAGAACTGCATCCCGACGAAAACGCCCTCGATGTGCAGACCGACGAAGGACGGATCCACCTGTCCCTGCGCAGCACCGGAGGCATACGAGAAGACAGCTGACACTTATATATGGAGATAAGGAAGGAAACCGGCCCGCAGCCGGCAGGAGGCATCACAAAAATGAAGCAGAGAAGACATCTTACGACATTTTATCTGGAAACTCTGATCATGATCCTTGTCGTGATCGGCATCCTGCTCGTGCTGACCCAGGTACTGGGATCATCCCGGAACCAGAGCGCCCGCGCAAAGCGCCTGACAGAAGCCGTGACCATCGCGCAGAGTACCGCAGAGGCGGCAGCCCAGTACAGAGATCTCGCCGATCTGCATTATGCCCTCCGCCTGGATGATTTTGTAAAAGACGGAGCCGAAGGAGAGAAGCAGCACTGTGCAGGCATCTGGCGCTGGGAGCACATCCTGAGCGACAAAGACGCCAACGTGCAGCTCAATTACTACGAGACCGATTACCATGTGTCTATTGACCGCACCTGGGAAGACAATGTCGCCAGAGACATCATCGAAGTCCGCGCGGCAGACAGCAAAGAACTGATCTATACGCTCGAAGCCCAGACATGGAAAGGCGGAGAGGAGGAAGCATGAACCAGGTACCGGTAAAGCTGGGACCGCTGGCACTCCTGCTCACGGTGATCAGCATCTGCCTGACCACACTCGCCATCCTGACCTTTTCCACAGCCCGGGCAGACGGCCGCCTGGCTGAGCGCTACGCCGAGACCGTCACACTGCGCTACGAACTGATCAGCGAAGGACAGACATTCCTGCGCGACGCGTCCGAGACACTCGCGTCCGGCCTGCCCCTCACAGCCCTGCCCGGCACGACAGCATCCGCCGACGGCTCCGTCCGGTACGAATCCGAAAAAGACGGAATGCAGCTGTCCGTGCAGATAAGCGAAGAAGACGGCCGCCTCCGCACAGAAGAATTCCGCGTCACCAAAGAATGGGCGGAGGATCTCGATATCGGGAATCTGTGGGGCGGATTCTGAGACAAAACTTGTGTATAGCCGGCATGGACACAGCCGGCATGGATACCCGGGACATCCAGGTGACCGCATTCAGCGAGCACGTGCCCGAGACCGGCCGAATCTCAGGCAGCCGGGCCGGACGGACCGGGTGCCATAGATGAGCAGGCTCGGGCCGGCGTCCAATAATAATTACCGAATACCCTAAAACCGTACAGGAGGGACTCGAACCCCATGAACATCCAGGAAATCCTGCAGCAGGCCACCGCCGCCGACGCGGCCGACATCTTCCTGATCGCCGGCCTGCCTGTAACCTTTAAATGCAACGGCCACCAGGAGCGGCTTCCGGGCGAACGCCTGCTTCCCGACGCGATCGGGCAGCTTGTCAATGAGATCTACGAGGTCAGCGGCCGCGAGCGCACGAACCTGGAGCGCGGCGCCGATGACGACTTCTCCTTCGCCATATCACAGCTGGGCCGTTTCCGTGTGAATGTGTTCCGGCAGAGGGGATCTCTGGCCGCGGTGATCCGCGTGATCCACTTCGGTCTGCCGGATCCGCAGCAGCTGGGCATTCCGGAAGCGGTGCTGTCCATGACGGAGAACAAGAAGGGCCTCGTCCTGATCACCGGGGCGGCAGGCCAGGGCAAATCGACGACGCTCGCCTGTATGATCGACCGGATTAACAGGAACCGTGACTGCCACATTATCACGATGGAGGATCCGATCGAATACATACACCGCCATGACAAGGCCATCGTCACCCAGAGGGAGATCTCCGTCGATACGCCCGGCTACCTGGAATCCCTGCGGTCGGCCCTGCGTGAGAGCCCTGACGTCATCCTGCTGGGCGAGATGCGTGACTATGACACTATCTCAGCCGCGATCACAGCCGCTGAGACGGGCGTGCTGCTGTTTTCCACCCTGCACACCAGCGGCGCGGCGAATACGATCAACCGCATTCTGGACGTATTCCCGGCCAACCAGCAGCAGCAGGTGAAGATCCAGCTGGCCCAGATCCTGAAGGGCGTTGTCTGCCAGCAGCTGGTGCCTACGGTAGACGGCGGGCAGAAGGCGGTATTTGAGATTCTGAAGACGACGGTTGCCGTACAGAACATGATCCGCGAGGACAAGCTGCACCAGCTGGATTCCGCGATGCAGGCGGGCGCGGCGGACGGCATGTGCACCATGGACGGCAGCCTGCTGAAGCTGGTAAGA
>CAMODP010000097.1 GCA_946611445.1 uncultured Eubacterium sp. | reverse complement strand
GCGCCTCACAGGGGGCAGCCTGTCTTATTCTAATCACTTTTTTTTATGCCGCCTCAGAAGCCCAGGTCTTCTCCGACCATCACGACTGTGATGCGGCCGTTGTGTCTGGAATGTCTGGTGATGACTACCTGGCAGCAGATGGTGCCGTCGCCGTGGCAGTCGCCGCAGAGACCGGTGGCGGCACAGGGAGTCTTGCAGTTCAGCCGCACACAGTTTGGCGGTGAGGCGATATTCTGCGTGCGGTGTATGGCTTCTTCGGTGCTGCAGGCCAGTTTGTTCATACCGGTCACCACAATGACATGCTCGGGACCGTGAATCAGGAGAGCGACGCGGTTGCCGTTTCCGTCTATGTTCACCAGTTCGCCGTCCTGCGTGAACGCATTGGTGCTCATCAGGAAATAGTCGGCGCCTGCCTGCCGCTGGTACATGGCGCGCTTCTCTTCGGGCGTGGAGGCTTCCGTGCGGTCGATGAATTCATATTCTCCGTTCCTGACTGCTTCCAGTATCCCGCATTCATCCAGGGTAACGGAACCTCCGTTGGTGACGGAAGCGCCCTTCGGAATCATGTCCAGTACGGCTTTTCGCGCGTCTTCCGCTGTGTCGCAGTAGACTGCCTCTATGTTGCGCCTGTTGAATTTCTTAATCATCGTTTCGCCAAGATGGCGATAGTTTTCCTGTCTGGGTGACATCTCTGACCTCCTCCTCATGAATCTTTTGACACGGTCTTCATTATTGATTATACTATACAGGATGCACAAAAAACAGTTTTATTTGTTCCGGTACATGGGAGCATCTATATTATGAATATTTTGTTTTTCCTGACTCCCAAGAGCGAGGTGGCATGGATCGAGGATGATGCGACCATGCGGCAGGCGCTGGAGAAGATGGAGTATCACAGATATACGGCCATTCCGATTCTGAACGGGGAAGGCCAGTATGTCGGAACGCTGACGGAAGGCGATCTCCTCCGGGAGATTAAGAGCGAGTATAATCTCAACCTGCATGAGGCGGAAGATATCCCTGTTATGAAGGTTCCGAGACGCTGGAAAATGGAACCGGTGAATATCGGGTGCGACATTGAGGACCTTGTCCAGATGGCCATGCGCCAGAATTTTGTGCCTGTAGTCGATGACCAGGGTGTATTTATCGGGATTATTACGAGACGAGCTATCATACAATACGCATTCCGGCCCGGAAAGGATGCCGGACAGACAGAAAGGAAATGACAGCATATATGAACAAACTGATGGAACGGATTACGGAAGCGGCAGCGGCAGCCTTTGAGGCAGCCGGCTATGACCCGTGTTACGCGAAGGTATCGATCTCCAACCGGCCTGATCTCTGCGAGTATCAGTGCAATGGCGCGATGGCCGCGAAAAAGAAATACGGGAAGGCGCCGATCCAGATCGCGCAGGATGTCGTCGCGAACCTGGCGGACAATCCTCTCCTTGAAAAGGCGGAGGCTGTCATGCCCGGATTTATCAACCTGACACTCGCGCCGGCGGCAGCGGCAGCCTATCTGAACGAGATGGCGGCGGATGAAAATCTTTCCGTAGAAAAGGCGGCGCAGCCGAAGACCATCATGATCGACTATGGCGGACCGAATGTGGCGAAGCCGCTGCATGTAGGCCACCTGCGCTCCGCGATTATCGGCGAAAGCATCAAGCGCATGGGACGCAGGCTGGGGCACAGGGTGATCGGCGACGTCCATCTGGGAGACTGGGGGCTGCAGATGGGCCTGATCATAGCCGAACTGCAGGACCGTCAGCCGGATCTGCCGTATTTCGATGAGAAAATAACAGACGGATATCCTGCCGAAGCGCCCTTTACGATCAGCGAGCTGGAGGAGATCTACCCCTCTGCCAGCGCCCGTTCCAAAGAGGACGCGGATTTCCGTGAGAAGGCACTGCAGGCCACTGCCCAGCTGCAGGCCGGCAGGCCCGGTTACCGCGCCCTGTGGAAGCATATTCTGGATATTTCCGTGGCGGATCTGAAGAAAAACTATCGGAGACTGAATGTGGACTTTGATCTGTGGAAGGGCGAATCGGATGTTCAGCCGATCATTCCCGGCATGGTAGAGAGCATGAAAGCCCGGGGATATGCCCATGAAGACCAGGGAGCCCTGATTGTCGATATCAGCGAGGACACGGATCAGAAGGAAGTGCCTCCCTGCATCATCCTGAAGTCGGACGGCGCGGCGCTCTACACCACCACAGACCTGGCGACCATTGTAGAGAGAATGGAGCTTTTCCATCCGGATGAAATTCTGTATGTAGTAGACAAGCGCCAGGACATGCACTTTGTGCAGGTCTTCCGGTGCGCACGGAAGACCGGGCTGGTCGGAGAAGACACAGAACTGAATTTCCTGGGCTTCGGCACCATGAACGGAAAAGACGGCAAACCGTTCAAAACCCGTGAGGGCGGTGTGATGCGTCTGGAAACCCTGATCAGCGACATCAATCAGGAGATGTACAGAAAAATCATAGAAAACCGCAGTGTGCGGGGCGAAGACGCGGAACAGACTGCCGAAATGGTGGGTCTGTCGGCCATCAAGTACGGCGATCTGTCCAATCAGGCGTCAAAGGACTACGTCTTCGACCTGGAGCGTTTTACATCCTTTGAAGGCAACACAGGTCCTTATATTCTGTATACCATCGTCCGGATCAAGTCCATCCTGAACCGGTATGCTGAGAATAAGGGAAGCTCTGCGGCCGGGACTGGCCATGAGGCTGTTCTTCCGCCCGTTTCCGCGGCTGAGAAGAAGCTGATGCTGCAGACAGCGCGTTATAACGAGGCGCTGGAGGGCGCATTTGCCGAGCACGCGCCGCACAGGCTCTGTGCCTATATTTATGAACTGTCCAATGACTTTAACACATTCTATCATGAGACAAAAATCCTCACAGAAGAGGATCCGAAGCGGCAGGCTTCCTGGATTGCCCTGCTGATGCTGGTGCTCCGCGTTCTGGAGGATGCCATTGACGTACTCGGGTTCGAAGCGCCGGAACGGATGTGAGAAAGATATGCACAGACTGATTCTTTTCGATCTGGACGGTACCCTTACGGAGTCTCATCCCGGCATCATACGCTCCGTGCAGTATGCGCTGGAGCGGATGGGGTATCCCGTCCTGCCGGAAGACGAGCTGTACTGCTTCGTCGGGCCGCCGCTGACGGACTCATTCACATCGGTCATCCATATGTCCGAAGAAGAGGCCGGAAGAGCTGTCGCCTGTTACCGGGAATATTTCAGCACAAAAGGGAAATATGAAAACCGTGTGTACGCAGGCATCCCGGAGCTGCTGGAACGCCTGCGGGCAGACGGCTTTCTGCTCGGCATAGCTTCTTCAAAGCCGGAAGTGTTCGTGCGGGATATCCTCGGACATTTCGGACTTCTGAACAGCTTTGACATGATCTGCGGCGCCACCATGGACGGGTCGCGCTCCGAGAAGCCCGACATTATCCGGTATGCGCTCCGGCAGGCCGGGTATAAGACGGAAGATGCCGCAGATGCCGAACATGGCATGGCTGCCGTCCGTCGGGAGGCTGTCATGGTCGGCGACCGGAAATATGATGTCACCGGTGCGCATGCGATGGGCATGGCAGCGGTCGGTGTCACCTGGGGCTACGGCAGCAGGGAGGAGCTCACGGCCAGCGGCGCAGACGCGCTGGCGGCGGATCCGGAGGAGCTGTACCGCGTGCTGCGCCGGATGCCGGAGTGATCGATACAAGGGAGGTATGCAATCAGCGGGGAGACCCCCGGTCTTAGAAGACACTTCTGCACAAAAATAAGCCGTATGATTTCCTGAAAATATGTACGCGCCGGATGATGAAAAACCTCATCCCGGCGCTTATTCTATATCATATAAGAATATGTACGGACCATGTTTACACCAGATCCTGATGCCGGCCGTGCCTGCGGAGTCACTGCCGGAGACGGGAGACTGCGCTGTGGAAAAGGAGGAATCTATGGCTGCAAAAATAACCGAAAAAGAGAATTATCTGAAGTGTCTGCACGGTGAGACCCCCTATTGGATCCCGAGCTATTCGTTCGGGCCGATGCCGGGCATGGCGCGCCCCTGCACAAGCGCGATCTTCCAGCCGCCCTTCATAAATGCCTACCGGGCGAATGGCGGCGGCAAGGATGTCTGGGGCATCAACTATGTGGGAAGTGATTCTACTTCGGGGGCGCTGATTCCCGAGCCGGGCAACTTCCAGCTGGAGGATATCTGCGACTGGAGAGACGTCGTGAAGGCTGTCGACCTGTCTGAGATAGATTTTGAAGACCAGGCCAGAAAAGGTCTGGAAGGCCTGTACGCGGCAGGGCTGGACAGAGAGGACACCTGTCTGGAATTCAACATGCATGCCGGATACTTCCAGGACCTGGTCGGTCTGATGGGATTTGAAAATGCGCTCTGCGCGCTCTACGAGGAGCCGGAAGAGGTCAAGGCCCTGCTGGAGTATATGTGTGACTGGTATACCACTGTTCTGGAGAACATGATTGACATTGTGAAGCCGGACTGCATCGGTCTCTGTGACGATGTGGCGACCTGGCGGGCGCCCTTTATGTCAGAGGAGATGTACCGGGAACTGATCCTGCCGTGGCATGACCGGGAGGCGAAGTTCGGCCGTGACAGAGGCCTGCCCATCACGATGCACTGCTGCGGACAGGCTACGGATCTGGTTGAGGACTGGAAGTCGATCGGCGTCGTGCAGTGGAACCCGGCACAGACCAGCAACGATCTGGAAGGCGTGAAGAAGAAATACGGCAATTCGATGGTCATAGCAGGCGGATGGGATTCCAGAGACCACCTGCTGTCAGCTGACTGCACGGATGAGGAGATCCGCCAGTCGGTGCGGGACGCTATGGACAAATATGCCCAGGGCGGCGGCTTCTGCTGGTGCGGCATGTTCCTCGGCGCTGCCGGCGACCGTGAGATGATGCGCAGGAATATGGTAGTTCTGGATGAAGTGGACAAATACGGAGATACCTTCTACGGATATACCAAAGACATTCAGCGCGGCTTCAAGAACGGAAAAGGATATACCGGCGCAGGCGTCATATGATGATGCCAGCGCCAAAAGTACTGAACCCACGCAAGCTCGCTTGCAAGTGGGTGAATGTACTTGGGGCGCGCCCCGACATGTACCCGCAGGGCACTTAGGACGAAGTGGGGCGACAGCGCCACGAAAGTCCGAATGTCGGGAGGGCGCAGAACGTCCGGTGGACGTTCGCTTTGCGCCGACCGAAGCGGAGCGGAGATGCGAGAGCACGAAGTGCGGAGCAATCCGTGGCATCATCCAAATCCGATTAAATCCAATTAAATACCGCGAACGCGAACGCAAGCAGATTCGCGCAGATATGGGCGGCCAGGCATACAGATATGCGGCCGCTTTTTTCATACCCCCATGCTAGCAGGAGTCCGAGAACGGATGCGTACAGGAACTGTATCATGTTTCCGTGCCAGATTCCGAAAAGGGCAGAAGAGAGCAGGACGGCCGGATACAGGCCCATGCGCGCGCGGCTTCTCCGGAATACGCAGCAGCGGAAGACCAGTTCCTCTGCGGCAGGTCCGAGGAGGACGTACGACAGAAACAGGAGTACGGGAAACTGCCCGCTGAAAGAAGCGGAAGCCTGTGCGGAATAGCCGGTGAAGATGTCAGGAAGACCGCTGCTGAGGAGCAGACGGGACCAGAGAAAGCCGGCAATGGAGACAAACACAGTATAAGCAGCGCATCTGCGCGCAGACCAGTCTCCGTGCGTACGGGAAAGAGAGATGGTTCTGCCGAAGCGGAGTTCGTCGTACCGGACTGTCTGACGGAGTGCCGCGAGTGCCAGAGCGTATCCGCAGACGCTGCTGATCAGCGGCAGCTGCGGGCAGGCCCGGAGCAGGGCCTCCGCGTCCAGACTTCCGGCTCCGGTGATCAGGCCGGCGGCGCCCATCACAGCCACCGTTGCGCCCAGAACGGACAGGTACAGTATAATGACCGGTGTGAGAATCTCCCCGGCAGCTCTGAAAAATGAATCGGGCTTTCGCCCGGAATTCCCGTTCATGCGTGTCTCTCCTCAGAATGGATTTATACGCTTCATTGTACTATAAGAAGCAGGAGGGGTAAAGGAACAGAGGCTCTCTTGCATTCTGATGTTTTCTGTGCTATAGTACACACATCCGCGGAACGGCATTCGCCGTTCACATTTCCATGATCATTGTTGTTGACATATGAAGTGAATTCGTGTACTATTATACGCAGAAAGCGAACAGATGTTCGTTTGGCGCGGGTGACAGCTGTCCACAGGAAGTGTCTGTTTTTCTGCGCTTAGTTATACGATAGAAAAGGAGAATTCGTCATGGCAGGGAGTATGGATGACAGACAGAGAGCGCTGGAGGCGGCACTCGGACAGATTGAGAAGCAGTACGGCAAGGGCACGGTGATGAAGCTCGGAGATTCCGCGAATAATATGAACGTGGAAGCGATTCCCACAGGATCGCTGAGCCTGGACATTGCCCTCGGTGTGGGAGGAATCCCCAGAGGCCGTATTGTGGAGATCTACGGGCCGGAGTCCTCAGGAAAAACTACAGTGGCCCTGCACATGGTAGCCGAGGTGCAGAAGCGGGGCGGCATTGCGGGATTTATCGACGCGGAGCACGCGCTGGATCCTGTCTATGCGCAGAATATCGGTGTGGATATTGACAATCTCTATATTTCACAGCCGGATTCTGGAGAGCAGGCACTTGAGATTACAGAGACCATGGTGCGCTCCGGTGCCGTCGATATCATCATTGTGGATTCTGTCGCAGCCCTGGTTCCGAAGGCAGAGATTGACGGCGATATGGGAGACTCCCATGTCGGCCTGCAGGC
>CAMODP010000096.1 GCA_946611445.1 uncultured Eubacterium sp. | reverse complement strand
CAGCGTCCGTCCCTGATTTGATTCTGCACTCCCGTCTCCATCGTCCCTAAAGTATAGCATATCCCCACCTGAAATTGAACGAAAAAAGGAGAAGCTCTCCGGCATTTGACCGGATCGCTTCTCCAGAATCTCTGTTCAGATTTCATACAGGGTCATTACTTAAAATCTGTCATCATCTTTCCTTCTGTATAGGAGGCACTGCCCTCGCCGAAGATCTCATCGGAGACCTCTGCAATGGTCTTGGATACAAGATCGTAGACACCCGGGAAGATGCTGCCGGGCTCGCCCATGACGGTGCCGGGGATGTAGGAGTACTTGGTGTAGTACTTCTTGATGGCATTTCTGGTCTCGGCGATGACTTCTTCCTCGGTCCAGCCTTCTTTGTCGATCTTGCCGTTGTCGATGCCGCCGTGGAAGGCGATCTTGTCGCCGTATTTCTCCAGAGAGGAGACCAGATCGTTCGTGCTCATGGCGCCCTGCCAGATGTCGATGCCGCACTTGATCATGGACGGCACGAGGTTGTTGGCATAGGAGTCGCTGTGATGGATGATCAGCTCGACGCCGTTGTCCTTGTAGAAGCCGTAGATCTTCTGGTAAGCCGGAACGATGAATTCATCAAACATCGGAACGGACAGGAAGGATGATCTCTGGCTGCCCCAGTCATCGTGATGGAACAGGGCATCCGGATGAGCGTGCTTGCAGATGCCGTCTGCCACGCGGATCTCATACTCTACCAGATAATCAATAAGGTCATGCATGGCTTCCGGCTCTTCGATGAAGTTCATCATGCACTCTTCCATGCCCATCAGGTAATGCAGCTTTTCAAAGATGCCCGGTGCTACGAACGGGGCAACAAAGACTTCATTGCGATCCACATCTTTGAGCGGTGCAAGAAAACCGGCCCATTCCTCATCGGTAAACTCGGTCTTCGGAGCATGCACGTATTTCTGCCAGTCTTCGATGTCTTTGATTACGACGAACTCCGGTGATGTGTTCGGGAACATGCCCGGCACGTGCTCCGGGAACTCGATCTGAACGCCCCAGCCATTCTTCCATGTGCCGCCGCGAACGGGTGTGCCCATGGCTGCCATGGTAGCCGGATCAAAGAAGAGGCTCACATACTCGAACTGGTTGACCAGTCTGTCAGGATTGCCGCCGTGAATAGTTTCGCGAAGATTCTGTTTCTTTGTCAGCATGGTTTTTCCTCCGTTATAATAATATGTTCCCTGTTTTTGCCATTTGAGACTGCCGGCCTTTCCGCTGCCGGTTTTTTATGCTGTATATGGATTGCGGCAACCGATCCGCATCGGCTGCCGCATACCCGTCTCCGGTCTGAAAACACTTACCGTATGCAGTTTTCAAACACTGTGACTGCTAAAGATCTCTTTTGTCCGCAGTGATCAGTTGTTATTGTTCTTGCCCATTACATAGATCGGAATAGAAGTAATGAAGACGATCAGGCAGCCGACTGCCGCAACAGTAAACTTGCCGCCCATGTATCCGGCCTCATCAGCTCCGCGGAAGAAGAGATTCGTCAGGAAGTTGATAACATAGATGGCGACCACCATACCGAAGTTCATGAAGCCTGCGAAAATGGACATTGCCTGACCATACTGATAGTTCGGATACAGCTCACGCAGATGGTTCATGATATACGGGTTGCAGCCCATCATGGCAAATCCGAGAACGAAGCCGCAGACATAGATGGCAACCAGGCTGGTCGTTACGAAAATCGGCAGAGCCAGAGCGATGACGCACAGGCCCATCAGAACCGGAACGGTCCACTTCTTGAGGATCTTGAAGTATCCTGCATACAGGAAGCCTGCGAAGATACCGCCGATAGTAACCATGGACGCACCCAGTGTGGCAGCGGCAGGATCACCCAGCTTATGCACGTTCAGGATGTAGTCGGATACGTTTGTTCCGAATACATACAGAACCAGGAAATAGAAGAAGTAGTGGATAGCGATAACGAACGCGGGCGTCATGCTCAGCTTCGCGCCGGTATCCGCTGCAGCTGCCGGGCCGGCGGCCGCGGGAGCGTTCTTGCCTTCCGGAGCGACATTCGGCAGGCAGATGAAGGTAATAATAATCTCAATAATAAAGATCGGAATCCATACCAGATATGCTTTGTTCCATGCGCCGGTCTTGGTGGCAACCATACCGCCGATGTTCTGGATGATAACGCCTGCCACGTTCATGAAACCGGAAGTAATACCGAACATGGTTCCTCGTTTTGCGTCATCAGAGATAGCTGCCGCAAGCTGCAGGCCGATCATGGTGTTCATGGCACCCTGGTTGATACCGGCCAGGCCTGCCGCCGCGATCAGCACATAAATGTTGCTCTTGCCGACGGTAAAGAAAATGATACCGTACAGCAGCATTGCCAGCTCACTGACTACAATGAGGTACTTACTGGGAATCGCCTTGTTCAGCGGTCCTACCAGGAATCCGTAGATTGTACCGATCAGAGCCGGGGTAACCAGAAGCGTCTGTACAACTGTCGGGCTGATGCCGGCAGGTACGTAGTCCTGCATAATACTTCCGAGCAGGCCCATGGTCATATTTGCCGCCATTGCACCAACGCAGAAAGCAAATATGCCAACCATCTGTTTGACATTCATTTTGTTGTTTTCCATAATGCAATCTCCCTCATTTTTTTTGATGCAGATCCCGGCAGATTTCAGGCAGAGTATCAGAAATACCGTCAGAATCGCACACCCTCAACAACATATTCAGCATACCGCAGGCTTCTGCCCCGCGCTATGACAGATACGCACAAAAATCGTCAAAATTAACATCTCATTTTTGTGCAGGCGGCATGTTTCCGTCATTTTCGACATATCTCTGTAACATAGGTATTCTTCAGACACAGTTTTGTAACAGTCCCGCAGTATTCTTGCCATTCTCTACTGCAGGTCTCCT
The DNA here is from genome assembly GCA_946611445.1 of uncultured Eubacterium sp. GTDB lineage: Bacteria > Bacillota > Clostridia > Lachnospirales > Lachnospiraceae > Bilifractor. The sequence continues at coordinate 3,945 of CAMODP010000096.1, read as the reverse complement.
GCCGAATCGGAAAACACTCTTGAGACAGACCCCGCAGATATGATATTCTGAATACAGCACTATGCGGAATATGTGAAAGGAACGACCGGCACTTAATCGCCGGAGAAAGGAGCAGACGGATGAAAAACAGAAGACTCGCCGCGGCTCTCGGTGCGGCAGTAACAGCAGCCATGCTGGCCTGCGGTACGGTCATTCCGATGGCGGAGGAGAATGCAGGTGAAGACGGCAGCTACGAAATGGCCTATGTGCTCTCTGTGAGAGACGAATTTCTCCGCACGCTGGAGGATGATGTCGTCGCGGCGGCAAAGGACTGCGGTGTGGGCATGATCACGCTGTACGCGGGTAGTGACTCCCAGCAGCTGATCAACTGCGTCCAGGCAGCCAATACCATGGGCAAGGATGCCGTGATCATCAACCTGAATGCTGCCGAGGACGCGCAGGCCTGCATCGAGGCGGCAGGCGACATGAAGGTCGTATTCATCAACCGTGTGCCGGCAGACTACGAGCTTCTCAGTGAGAATGCCGCAGCCGTTGCGTCGGATGAACACACCTCCGGCACCTATCAGGGTGAATTCCTGGCTGAGTATTTCAAGGAAAAAGGACAGACAGAAGTAAACTATGTGATGCTGCGCGGCACCGGCGGCCTGGTCCACACAGACCTGCGCTGCGAAGGCCCCGTCAAAGCCATGGAAGAAGCCGGGCTGACCGTCAATGAGGTTGCTGTCATCGACGCCGACTACAACCGTGAAGCAGCGAAGGAAGCCATGCTCGAAGCCCTGCCGGAGCTCGGCGAATATGACTGCATCATCTCCAACAACGACGCCATGGCCATCGGCGCGATCCAGGCCATGCAGGAGCTGGGCATGGATCCCTCTGAGAAGCCGATCGTGGGTATCGACGCCACTGTCGACGGCCTGGAAGAGCTGAAGGCCGGCAACATGGCCATGACCGTGTTCCAGAGCCACGAAGGACAGGCATTCGGATCTGTAATGGCTGCCATCAACATGCTGGAAGGCAAAGAGCTGACCGACGGAACGGATTACACCGTCTCTGAAGAAAATCCGTATGTCGTCTACGTGCCGTTCATCCCGGTGACGCCGGAGAACGCGGACACGTTCGCGCAGTAAGTGTAAACTCAGAAATTCCACATACAAGCACACAGGGGCTGCCGCATTTTTACGGCAGCCCCTTTTTTAAACACTCGGCAGTTTTCTGCTCTGCTAAGTTATCGAGCTTCGTGAACAGACAGAGACATCTTATTCTTTACGCGTCCTGCATCTGCAGCTTCAGCAGCCCGATCTCTCTCTGCAGCCGCTCGCTCTTCTGCTTTTCTTCGGCCATCTGCCGGCAGAGAGCCTGCGTCTCTTCGGAATCGATGGTAATAAAGCCTCCGGTGACGGCATCCGGCAGGACAAAGCGCTTCTGTCCGGCGCTGAATGCGATGGTGAGATACTTTCCGTCCTGGGCGCAGACCGTGCCCTCATGGAACAGCCTGTGCTGCACTTTTGCCCCTTCCAGGGCGGGATATGTCAGGCCGTCCAGCGTCTTCTCCGTCTCCCGCAGTTCTTTTTGCAGGGCTTCCAGTTTTTCCTGCAGAACAGCTGCTTCCTGTGCTCTCTCGTCATTCCCTGCAGCGGCTTTTTTCTTTTTTTCCGGGAGGGTCTCTCCCTCATACAGGTCGTAGTTCTGCGCGGCATACATGATGTCAAAGACCAGGATATGGTTTTCGCCGTCCACTTCAGTCATGGAGCTGTCCTCGGCGGCATCCGCTGCCGCGCTCAGGGCATCCGACACCGTCTGCAGCAGGTCTGTCTGCTGCTGCAGCTCCGCCGCCACGCTCTCGCACATGTGATAATAGGCCGGCAGCCGGAGATGCTCGTCATCGGCGATCTCCTCTTCGTATCCGATATACTCCGCAAAGGTCCTGGCTTCGGCATCCCTGTACATGAAGTTGTCATCCGGGTCCGCGAAATTCAGGTACATCAGCGCGGAGGAGATATCCTGATGATATTTCCACTTCTGGGGGAATTTTTCCCGCAGCAGCGCATTCATGCTGCTGACAAAGGCTTCCGCCCGCTGCTGTCTGTTTTCATAATCCGACTGGTCCGGGGTGAGGAGCTGACGGAACTGTTCGCGCACTGCTTCCATCGTCTCCGCGCTCTCCCGGCAGAGCGCCGTCACGCCGTGGGAGGGCTGCGACTCATTTGTATCGATCAGGCTGTCCGCCTCTTCCAGGGCCATTTTAAACATCTCGCCGAAATCCTCGGCATCCATGTCCCAGTATCTCTGAAAATGACTGACGGCAGCCCATTTGTGTATCTCACGGTGTTCCGCGTTATTGAATGTGTCATATTTTTCCAGATAGCTGTCAAATATCTTCTGCAGGCGACTGGTATCCATCCTGACCTCCCGTGTATATGTAAGTGTGATGATGCCGGAGTCAAAAGCTTCACCGCGCGGCAGGCATACTTTTCATCCGCTTCCGGCGGCTTTTTCAGAATTCGACACTATCATAAAGCCGGACACGTATGCTGTCAACAGCAAAAGCGTGCCCGGCTTATCCGCGGAACCGGCCGGCAGCCGAAACCGGCTGGTTTATATTCCTGCAGGAGTCCATCTTCTACAGCTCTTCCCCCGCTGCGGCCGCTCTGCCGCAGCTGATCTCCAGATTGCCGTTTCTCTGCCGCAGCTCATCCAGGAATTCCTTTGTGCGGCAGGAAGGGCGGAGGGTTATGTCATATGTCAGGCGGTACAGGCTGCCCATACTGGCCGTCCGGACCTCCCGCAGATCCGCACGGGACGCAAACCTGCGGAAAATATCATCGAATACATCTTCATAATCCAGATCTTCCGGGATCGTGATCCGCAGTACCCGGATGTTTCCCGCGGCTTCTCCCGCATGTATGGTATTCAAAAGCAAATGGATCAGCATGGCGCCCAGGGCGAGCAGCCCGGCGACGCCCAGATATCCCATGCCGGTCGCGAGGCCGGCTGCCATTGCCAGAAAAATAGCGGTGATCTCCTGGCCTTTTCCCGGCACGGAGCGGAACCGGACCAGGCTGAAGGCACCGGCAGTAGCGACGCCGGCGCCGATATTGCCGTTGACCATCATGATAACGGTCTGCACGATCACGGGAAGCAGCGTCAGTGTGATGAACAGGCTGTTCGTGCAGGGATTTCTGCGGGCGTACATCCATGCTATAAACAGCCCGATCAGCAGCGAGCAGATGCTGGCTGCCGCAAAAGCCCCTCCTGTAACTGTGTTGTTTACCAATATCGTCCCCATCATACTGTCAAACATTACGCAACTGCTCCTTTCTGCATCAGATTGTTTTTCCTTTTTTCCGCCTGCCGCACCTGCCACGCATTGCCGTATTTCGAACAGGAGACGGGATATATCCGCAGTTCGCTGAATATGCGGGCCAGGCCGATCGGAACCGCGCCGGCGATCTTCAGTTCGCACAGTACCTGTCCGGGCTGCAGCAGCGCCATGCCGTATCCGCCGCCGCGAAGATCCAGATCCGCAGTGCGCCAGCGAAGGTTTGTGTCAAATGTGATCCGGAGTTCCGGATCATCCAGCCCCGCCATAGCGATCCGGTCATAGGCGATCACCATGCGCGGTTCCAGTGTCCTGTACAGGTTCTGGAAGTAATCGATCTCGCTGATGATCTGCCCGGCTCCCTGCGCGCACTGCCGGAGCCGGCGGCTCCTCTCTTCCAGCGGCGCCGCGGAGCCGTCCAGATACGCTGCCGCTTCCGCGTACGGAGCGCTGATCCGCCGTTTGTATACGACGCCCCGGTATTTTTTCTTGATCTCAATAAATGCGGGACTGTCCGCGGTCGGCGTCCCATAGCTGCGCAGCCGCAGTTTTTCCTTGTACACAGGCTTGTCCAGCGACCGTCTGACCAGCAGGTCCTCCGGTGTGTCATAGTAGATGTTGAGGAT
>CAMODP010000095.1 GCA_946611445.1 uncultured Eubacterium sp. | reverse complement strand
GTATCGAAGTGGTCATAACGAGGCGGTCTTGAAAACCGTTTGTCCGAAAGGGCGCATGGGTTCGAATCCCATCCTCTGCGCGCAAACCGGGAATACAGTTGTGATACTGATTCCCGGTTTTCCTTTATCCAAGCGGACTTATATCGGGCATTTTTAATTGTAATTATTATAAATCGCCCGTCATAGTTATTTTTTTTAACTATAATTCTATTAAAATCATATTTATAGTTAAAAGAGGGTGGCATTTATGAGTTTTAAAAAGGAAAAGCGTGATTCAATCAAAAAGTACATGCTTGAAAAAATAGCTGACAATGACCCCGGTATGATCACTAAAACGGTCGATGCATTCGGAATTACGCCCAATACTGTATACAGATATGTTCGCGAATTGATAAGCGAGGGTGTTATAGCTAAAAGCGGTCGACAGCTCACTTTGAATAAAAAGAGCGCCTATTACATACTGTCTCTTGCGGATATTGCTCCAGATTCTGAAGACAAAGTGTTTGAGAAATACCTGGAACCGTATATAAAGAATTACCCTGAAAACATTCTGCATATATGGTATTACTGTTTCACAGAAATGGTTAATAATGTACTTGATCATTCCAAGGCTGACCAGCTGTCTATTTTCATTTCGCAGGATTATATGAATACTTCTGTGATCTTAAATGATGACGGTGTCGGTATATTTTATAAGATTCAGAGTTACTATAATTATCCTTCTGTAGATGATGCAATCATCGAGCTGTTCAAAGGAAAACTGACCACAGATAAGGAGCATCATTCCGGAGAAGGGATTTTTTTTACATCGCGAATTATGGATGTTTTCGCAGCTATATCTTCAGGAAAGGTCTTCTCTCACACAGAATTCCATGAACTCTTGAACGATCTTAGCGAATATCCCGGTTTAAAAGATTCCGATAAATACAAAAACGGAACCACTATTATGATGAAGCTTTCGAATCATACCCAAAAAACGACCCGGGAAATCATGGATAAGTATGCAAATGTAGAAGGAGGTTTTATCCGAACCACAATACCCATCAAAAACATTTATCCGACTTATCCCGTTTCGAGATCACAGGCCAAAAGGCTCGCACATCGTTTTGAAGATTTTCAGGAGGTCGAGTTAGATTTCAGCGGAGTCTCTGAGATCGGGCAGGGATTTGCTCATGAACTATTTGTTGTTTTTAAGAAACAGCACCCTGAAGTAGTGCTGATCCCGACAAACGCGAATAGCAATATTCAGCGAATGATATATCACGTCTCAAATTAAACCCCGGTGTACTTCACACTGTGAGTCATATCCGGGGCTTTGGTCTTTTCGGATTCTTTATAGCTGCCGTTTTTTTTCCTCAGCGAGGCGTTTCATCTCACGGGCGCTCTCCATGACAGTGTCCGTGATCTCGGCCCCGCCCAGAATGCGGGCGAGTTCGCAGACGGATTCCCCTTCGGACAGTTCGTGAATGCTCGTGCGGGTGTGGCCGTCTGAGACGGCGGCTTTCGTGATCTCATAATGGTGGTCTGCCATGGCCGCGATCTGGGCCAGATGAGTGATGCAGATCACCTGCCGGCTGCGGGCGATCCTGGAGAGTTTCTCTGACACGGCCTGTGCCGTGCGGCCGCTGATGCCGGTGTCGATCTCATCGAAAATCAGGGTCTCTGTCTCGTCCTTGTCGGAGAGAAGGGTTTTGATGGCCAGCATGATGCGGGACAGTTCACCGCCGGAGGCCACTCTGCGGAGTTCACGGAGCGGCTCGCCGGGGTTGACGGAGATCAGGAATTCGATGCTGTCTGTTCCGTTTTTTCCGTACGCGGCCGTCTGCGTAAACTGTATGGAAAACTCCGCCGCCAGGAAGTTCAGTTCCCGGAGGCTGGCCGCGATCTTTTCTGACAGTTCCGACGCGCATCGCTTTCTCTGTTCTGAGAGTTCTCTGCTCGCCTCTGCCAGTACTGATTCGGCTTTCTCCTTTTCTTTTTTCAGCTCTTCTCTGCGCTCGGTGAGATGCTCCAGATCATGGAGCTTTTCCCGCTGGTTCTCCTGATAGCGCAGAATCTCTTCTATAGAATTGCCATAGCGGGATTTCATCCGGTTCAGGACGTCCAGACGCTGCTCCGCGGCATAAAATTCTTCGTCAGAAAACGTAAAGCCATCGAGATAGTCCGACAGTTCTCTGTTGAAATCGTTGAGCAGGTTATCGGCATCCGCAAGGGCGGACGCAAGTTCGTCCAGCTGTCCGTCGTATTCGGTGACGGTCTGCAGTTCGCGGGACGCCTGTCCGATCGCATCGCCTGCGCCGCTGTCGTACCCGGTCAGGCGGTGTACGCTCTGCAGGACCTCCGCGATCTTTTTCCCGTTTGCCATACGGCGGTAGGCCTGCTCAAGTTCCTCGTCCTCGCCGGGAATGAGCGCAGCTTCTTCGATCTCTCTGATCTCATACTGCAGGAAGGCCATTTCTCTCTCTCGCTGACTGTCATCGGTCATGCAGGCTTCCAGATCCCGGCACACCGTGCGCCAATGCTCCCATGCGTCAGCGGTCCGGGCAGTCAGCGGAGCAATCGCTTCACGCCCGTACGCGTCGAGGATATCCAGCTGGCGGTCAGGATACAGCAGTGACTGATGCTCATGCTGTCCGTGGATATCCAGCAGGAGTGACGCGACCTCACGGACTTTCGCGGCAGTACAGGTCTCTCCGTTCAGCCGGCAGGTGCTGCGCCCGTCCTGCAGCTTTCTTGTGATAATCAGCTGTCCGTCTTCGGGAGCCGCGCCGATGGCCGCAAGTTTTTCCGCGAGGGAAGGACTCTCAACAGAAAAGGTCAGCTCCGCAACGCAGGGTTTTCCCGCGTCCCGTGCAGCGCCCCGGGACACCTTCTGCCCGAGCGCCATGGAAATGGAATCAATCAGGAGGGATTTTCCGGCGCCGGTCTCTCCCGTCAGAATATGAAGGCCCTGACCGAAGGGAACTTCCGCTTCATCGATCAGGGCAAGGTTCCTGACATATAAGTTTGTCAGCATGGTATTTCTCTCCTTAGTAGAAAACAGGTCTGGCCGGTTATGTTTATCTTACACGTATCCCGGCAGTGTCCGACCTACCTGTTTTCTGATTAAAACATTGTTTCAGAACGTCTCCAGCATGCGGCGGAGCCTGTCCATGACGCGCAGGGTCTCCTCCCGGGTGCGGATGGCGCACATAATGGTATTGTCCCCTGCGATGCAGCCGACGATCTCATTCCAGTTCATCTCGTCGATGACAGCAGCTGCTGCCATAGCCATACCCGGCACTGTCCGGATGACCAGGATGTTTTCTGCCGTGTCCAGGGACACGACGGCGTCCTTCAGCACGCGCACAAAGCGGCCCGCAGTGTCTGAGGGCTGGTTCTGCAGGAGCACATAGCGCAGGCGTCCGTTTTCGCCCTCGACCTTGGTCAGTTTCATGTCACGGATGTCTCTGGATACGGTTGCCTGGGTCACACGGTAGCCGGCGTCATTGAGTCTCCTGGCCAGTTCTTCCTGTGTGTCAATTTCATAGGAGTGGATCAGCTTCAGTATTTCCGCCTGGCGTTCCAGTTTCATCGGTATCCTCCTCTTCAGGTCCGGCGCGTCCCTCTAGAGAGCCGCCAGTTTCCTCCTCAGGGTGTCCAGAAAACTGTCATGGTGGATCTTCAGTATCCTGGCATCAGTGTGGGCGCGCCGGATTTCCACCCGGTCGCCGGTCTTCATAGGTACTTTTTCATCTCCGTCAAAATAGGCCATCGCGTTCTGTTCCCGTCCGTCCCGGCCAGGTCCTACCTGCACGGTGATCAGACTCTCTGGGGGCAGAACGATTCCGCGTGTGTTCAGCGTGTGCGGCGCGACAGGCATCAGCAGAAAAAGATCCGCTTCCGGCGCGATGATCGGTCCGCCGGCGGACAAGCTGTAGCCGGTAGAGCCGGTGGGCGTCGCCACGATCATGCCGTCCGCCCGGTAGTTGTTCAGGTAGGCGCCGTTGACAGAGATATCCAGCGATAAGATGTGCATGCCGTCGCTTCTGCCGATCACGACGTCATTCATGGCGATATCGCGGAAAACCTCTTCTCCGTCCTGGAAAACCGTCCCCTCCAGCATCATGCGTCTCTCGATCTGATACTCATCCCGCAGCAGGCAGTCCAGCGCAGGAATCATGGAACTGCGGTCCAGCTCAGCCAGATAGCCGAGATTGCCCAGGTTGACGCCCAGCAGGGGAATCTGCCGGTCCGCCACATCGCCGGCAGTCAGCATCAGCGTCCCGTCGCCTCCGAGTACCAGGATGCAGTCTGTGTCAGCGGGAATATCCGTGGGATCGGTATAGCGGTAGTCCTGCTCCGGCACCGCGTTTTTCGGACGCACGCGGCAGACGGCGCCATGCGCCTCCAGGTAGTCCGTGATCTCGCGGGTCACGGCCATATCGGGATCCTTGTGGAAATTTGTTACAATGTAAAAATTCTTCATTTCTTTTTCTCAGCGAAAGGCAGCATGGGATTCATCCACACATTTTTTCATGGCAATCCTGTCGATGACGTCTGTCGGCGGCTGCTCACCCTTTCGAAGGTAAAGCAGATACTCGATATTGCCCTCCGGGCCGCGGATCGGAGACCAGGACAGGCCGGACGGATGCAGGCCGATGCTGCGGGCATAGTCCGTCACCGCCTCAATGACTTCCAGGTGTACCGCAGGGTCGCGGACGACGCCTTTTTTTCCCACCTTCTCGCGTCCCGCCTCGAACTGCGGCTTGATCAGGCAGACCAGCTCTCCTTCTGCCGTCATCAGTTCTTTCACCGGGAGAAGGATCTTTGTCAGCGAGATGAAAGACACATCGCTGGCGGCAAAGGACGGGCGCTCCTGTATGTCGTCAGCCGTCACGTAGCGGATGTTCGTGCGTTCCATACACACAACGCGGGGATCCTCCCGCAGCTTCCAGTCCAGCTGCCCGTGTCCCACATCGACGGCGTACACCTTGTCCGCCCCGTTCTGCAGCATGACATCGGTAAAGCCTCCCGTGGAGCAGCCCACGTCCATGCAGGTGCGCCCCTTCAGCTGCAGGTCAAAGATACGGACGGCCTTGTCGAGCTTCAGTCCTCCTCTGCTGACAAAGGGGAGAGGATTGCTGTTCTTCAGGGTGATGACCGCTGTCTCGGGGAATGTCGTCCCCGCTTTGTCCTCACGCTGACCGTCTACCAGAACTTCGCCGGCCATTATCAGAGTTTTTGCCTTCTCCCGGGATGGGGCCAGGCCGCGCTGGAAGACGAGGATGTCGAGGCGTTCTTTCTTCAAAGTAAGGTCCTTTCTGTTATTTCCCGAGTCCTTCCAGAACTCTCCTGCAGAGGCTCCTGGGGTCGAGGCCGCATCGTCTGCGCTGGGATTCTACGGTCGCGTGACGGATGAAGGCGTCCGGAATTGCGGCGATGTCGACTTCGGCGGGCAGGTTTTCGTCCTGCACAAAGTCTCTGACGGTGCTGCCCAGGCCGCCGGTCCGGCAGTTTTCTTCGATTGTGAGCAGCAGGGTGTGCGTGCCTGCAAGTTCTCTGACCAGGTCTCTGTCGAAGGGTTTTATGAACCGCATGTTGACGACGGTCGTCTGTATGCCTTCTTCTTCCAGGAGTCTTGCCGTTTCAACCGCCGTTTCGACCATGGCGCCGACTGCCAGAAGGGCTGCACGGCTTCCTCTGCTGATGACTTCGGCTTTTCCGAGCCGCACCGGTTCTCTGTGGTTTTTCAGGCCTGTCCAGGCCTCGCCCCGCGGGTAACGGAGGGCGATTGGTCCGTCATGCTCCGCCGCGGCAAACTGCAGCATGTCTTCCAGCTCCCACCGGTTTTTCGGTGCCATGACTGTCATGTTCGGCAAAATGTTCAGGTAGGACAGATCGAAGGCGCCCTGGTGCGTCTTGCCGTCGGCACCGACCAGACCTGCGCGGTCGATCGCGAAGATGACGTGAAGGTTCTGCATGCAGATGTCATCCATGAGCTGGTCGAATCCTCTCTGCAGGAAGGAGGAGTAAATGGCAACGACGGGTATCATGCCGCCCAGCGCCAGTCCTGCCGCAAAGGTCACGGCATGTCCTTCGGCAATGCCTACATCGAAAAAGCGCTCCGGATACTGCGCGGCAAACTCCTTCAGTCCGGTTCCGTCGCGCATTGCCGCCGTGACAGCGGCTATTTTTTTGTTTTCTCCGCCCAGCTTTGTAATGGCCGCGGAGAAAGCATTCGTATAGGACGGGGCAGATTTTTTCAGCGGCAGGCCTGTCTCGACGAGAAACGGTCCTGTGCCGTGAAACTGTTCCGGCGACCGCTCTGCGGGGGGATAGCCTTTCCCTTTTCTGGTTTTCACGTGGACCAGCACCGGTCCCGGAAATCGTCTGGCATCCTGCAGGATCCGGATCAGTGAGCGGATGTTGTGCCCGTCCGCCGGTCCCAGATAGGTCAGTCCCATGTCTTCGAAGAACATGCCCGGAATCACCAGATGCTTGATGCTGCTCTTGGTCCGGCGGATTGTGGTGACCAGTTCGTCTCCTACCTCAGGGATCTTTTCCAGCTGCGCCAGCACGCTGTCCTTCAGTCCGGTGTAGAAGCCGGATGTCCTGATGGAACCGAGGTAATCGGAGATGCCGCCCACGTTGGGGGAGATGGACATCTCGTTGTCGTTCAGAATGATCGTGTAATTCGTCTTCAGCTTGGCCGCATTGTTGATGGCTTCATAGGCCATGCCGCCGGTGAAGGCCCCGTCGCCGATCACGGAAACGACGGACCAGTCCCCGCCCAGCAGGTCACGCGCCGCCACATATCCCAGTCCGGCGGAAATCGAGGAGGAGCTGTGACCGCCGTCAAAGCTGTCTCCGTCGTATTCTTCCCTGCGCGGGAAGCCGCTGATCCCTCCCTCCTGACGAAGCGCGGCAAAGTCGTCTTTTCTCCCCGTCAGCAGCTTATGCGTGTAGCACTGGTGCCCGACATCCCAGATGATCCGGTCCTC
>CAMODP010000094.1 GCA_946611445.1 uncultured Eubacterium sp. | reverse complement strand
GGACAGCTCATCGAGGATGAGGAGCTGCGGGCTCAGATCAAGGGCAGCGGCATCGGCACCAGCGCCACCCGGGCGGATATCCTGAAGAAGCTGGTAAATATCAGATATCTGATGCTCAACAAGAAGACCCAGGTCATCACCCCGTCCTTCCTCGGGGAAATGGTCTACGAGGTGGTATTTGCCTCCATGAAGCAGATGCTGAACCCGGATCTGACCGCAAGCTGGGAGAAGGGCCTGACCTATGTGGCTGAGGGGACCATCACCAGTGAGGAGTACATGGAAAAGCTGGAGAAGTTTGTGTCCGCCAGAACCATGGCCGCAGTCCGGGGCGGCACGGCCAGAGGAGACCTGATACGGGCCTTTGATGCCGCGGCGAGATATTATAAACCGGGAGAAGTGCGCGAGAACAGCGGAAAGCAGAACTGAAGCGTGCCTTGAATGACTGATGACAGAGGAGAACGGACATGGCAATGATGGTGTTTGACGTCGGCGGCTCGGAGATTAAGTACTGTGTGATGGATGACAGCCTGGAGCGCAGACAGTACGGATCCGTGCCGACGCCCCAGGACAGCCAGGAGCATTTTTTTCAGGTGCTGGAGAATCTCTACCGGCCCTTTGCAGCGGAGACGGAGGGCATAGCCCTGAGTCTTCCGGGAATTATCGACAGTGAGCGCGGCGTCTGTCTGGGAAACGGGTATCTCGGGTATAATGCGGGGAAGAGTGTGGGACCGGAGCTTTCCGCCATCTGCGGATGTCCCGTCTTCATGGCAAATGATGCAAAGTGCGCAGCGTATGCCGAACTCAGAGAAGGAAGCCTCAGAGGAGTGAAAAACGGCGCCGTCTATATCATCGGCAGCGGCGTCGGCGGCGGGATTATCATTGACGGCAGGCTGGTGAACGGGCCCCATTTTTCCGCGGGAGAATTCAGCCAGATGCGCTATAATGCCGACTGCTGGGAGGAATTCGACGGTCCTGCCGGCGCAAGGCTCAGCATTCACGGACTGTTCCGGAAGTACCGCAGACTTGCAGGCCTCCCGGAGGATGCCCCGGTGGACGGAAAGTTCATCTTTTCCAGGTATCATGCGGGGGAAGGCGCAGCAGTGCAGGCCGTGGAGGAATTCTGCCGTGAAACGGCAAAGATGATTACGAGTATTTCCGCCCTGCTTGACTGTGAGAAGGTGGCCATCGGCGGAGGCATCAGCCGCCAGCCGGTACTCACGGAGCTTATCGGAAAGGCCGTGGAGGAGCTTTACCGTCCGGAAAACAGGTGGATGGACGGCTTTGTTCAGCCGGAGATCGTACCCTGCCGCTTCGGGAGTGACGCCAACCTGGTGGGGGCGTATCTCTTCAGCAGAAGGCAGTGAGAAGCGTGCAGAAGGCTGAGAAGCGTGCAGCCGGTGCATCCGGCGGTTCTACAGGCGCAGAGAGGAGGGCTCTGGTATGAGAATCAGGCATTCAGAGGAACAGGACATCCGCAGAATGATGGAAATCTACAGCTATGCCAGAAAATTCATGGCAGAGCACGGAAATCCCAATCAGTGGGGGCCCACCGGCTGGCCGCCGGAAAGCCTTATCCGTGACGATATCAGGAACGGGCACAGCTATGTCTGCGTTAATGACGCGGGACACATCATCGGGACATTCTTCTATGTTTACGGGGAGGATATCGAGCCGACCTACCGGCAGATCACAGACGGCGCATGGAAGGATGACAGTCCTTACGGCGTGGTTCACAGAGTCGCAGGGGACGGCTCGGAGAAGGGAATCGGCGCCTTCTGCATCAACTGGGCATATGAACAGTGCGGACACCTTCGGATCGATACCCACGGCGACAATGTGGTGATGCAGAAGCTTCTCGGAAAGCTGGGATTCACTCACTGCGGAACAATTCATGTGGAGGAGGACAATTATCCCCGGCTGGCGTACGAAAAGTCAAAAGACGTCAGAAGCGGCAGGAACACGAAAAAACAGGATACGGAAATTGATTGAAGGAAAAGAAAAAGACGGGTAAACAGTCAATGACAAAGAAGCACAGAGAGGGTATATGATACCCTCTCTGTGCTATTATTATGATAATCATGGGTTTTTTTGCCCGTTTTCAAATTATTCAGAAAACCTGACGAAAGCTGACAGCACCGATTCATTTCAGGACTGCAAAAGGAGGGGATGCTATGGAAAAGAAATCACGCCGGATGCGAAAATCAGCAGCGTATGTACAGGCGTTACTTCTTGCCGCGCTGATGTTTCTTTCTTCCTGCTCATCGGGAGAGTACAGCAGCTATGAGCTCGGGAACGGCGCGGGGGGACCGTTTGCTTCCGGAGAGAGAGAAAGCGGCGCCCGGACGGAAGGGGAAAACAGCGGAGAAGACAGCGATGAAGAGATGCCTTCCATCTTTGGCCGTGTCACGAAGAAAAAGAATCCCGACAGTGACGGCGGTGCAGGGAAGGAAGGAGGCACCGGAACCGAAACCGGCGGAGAAAGCGGCTCCGGTACGGGGACAGATGATGAATATGAAGATATCTTTGTGATTAATGAAGGACCAAACGCTGCCTACCAGCTGACCGAAGAGGATATCCAGAAGATGAACGGGAACAAAGCCGTGATTGTCCGCAGCAACAACGGATATGTTTCCACTCTTGTGGGAAAGTACTATGACAGAAAAATCCAGGTTATTCCCAACGATATCCGGACCTTTGAGTCTGCCATAAACTCTCTCAACGGCGTGGCCACCCTCCTGGGCTTCCGGGCCGGAACGGAGTTTCTTGCCTATGAGGGTTCCCAGGATAAAGAAGGATATACCTATCTCACCTATCTTCAGAGATACGGCGAGACAACCGTGACAAATGCAACGATGCATATCGTGATAGATCCGGAGGGATATCCCTGCGCTGTCAGCTGTTCTTTTGCGCCGGAGCTCGGCTTCAGCAGCGAGACGTCCGCCATGACAGCACAGCAGGCTGAAAACCTGATCCAGGGCTTTCTGGCACAGTACGGTTACGGCAATCTGCAGATATACCGGGATGCAACCGTGAAAGCAGCGATTCCGGTCTATACGCAGATTCACAACTGTTACATCGTCTTTACCGATAATCCGGAGGGCATCTCAGGCTTTGAGAATCTGAGATACTGCAAATGGTTTGTTTCCATGGAAACGGATATCGAAAACCCCATACTCATGATGCTGGCAAGCTCGACGCTCACGGCAGACCTGGATAATTCCTATTATCCCTATGACGAGTATTTTGAAAATCTTGAACCCGTCACATGGAGCGGACAGCTTGACTTTATGAACGATGGCGTAAAGAATGTGGAGGTCACCGTTTCTTACAATACGCTGGACGGGAAGTACTACATGATCGACCCCGTCAGGAAGATCGCCGTGGCGGACTGCTATGAGTTTCTGTACGGAAGCGGGTCGATGGATTTTCTAAGCAATACCCGGAACAGCTGGTCAGAGAGAGATCTCGTGGCCATGTACGATTATGAGGCGGCATATGATGCCTATGCAAAGATCGGCATCAAGTCTCCGGACGGTTATGAGACGCCTGTCCTGCTGCTGAGGGGGTACTGTGATGAAAACAGACAGCCCGTGAATAACGCCTGCTACATGGCGCAGTTTCAGGGCTGGTTCACCTTCTGTTACAGCGACGCCAATGACATGATCTATGATCTGGATGTCATCGGGCATGAGTATACCCATGCGGTGACGGAATCCTGCATCCAGGGCAATAACTATATGAACGATGCCGGCGCCATCAACGAAGCTTATTCCGATATTATGGGGAATCTGATAGAGCTGATGGCAGGACGCACGAAGGATACCCTGTGGCTGAACGGTGAAAATTCCAATGAAGCGGTACGCCAGATGTCAGATCCGACCGTGTATCACCAGCCGGACTGCGTCGGCGGACCCTATTATGTGCCGAATGTTGAGTACGCGATACAGGGATTCAATGACAACGGCGGCGTACACATCAACAGCGGTATTGTCAACTATGCCGCATACCTGATGTATAAGAGCGGCATGGACTACGCGACAATGTTTGACATTTTCTACACATCCATGAACATCCTGACTCCGGCGAATTCCTTCGAGGATGTCTATGCCGCACTGATCTACAGTGCCAGATCCAACGGCTATACCGGGTTTGAACAGGCTATCACGGATGCATTTACCAGCGTCGGCGTCACAGGCACGAACCGGCTGGTTCAGGAAATGCTGGGTGCAAGCGGCCGCAGCGAATTCGGTACGCTGGAATGCCTTGTGTTTGGTTCAAACAGCAAGCTCTATGCTGTGGCGGTATATGATGCCGCAACGGAGAATTACATCACGGAGTTCTGGCCGGACAGGACAGGAACCCTCAGAATGACGATGGCGGAAGGGTACTATTACCTGCAGATGATGGAACTTGATTTATATACAGGAAATATGGCCCGTTATCTTTATACGGATAACGGATGGGAGGCGCAGGTTACAGGAGACCCGGTTGTCTATGTCACCCCGGGTGAAACTGCTAAGCTGTACAATTTTCAATAATCAGGAGGTAAGGTATGTTTTGTCCGAAATGTGGAAAAGAGATGCCTGAGGGCATAAAGTTCTGTACAAACTGCGGCCTGAATCTGGAAGCATTTTTTGTGAAGACTGTACAGCAGCCTGCCCCGGCAGCGCAGCCTGAGCCGGCGGCCCCGGCATATCAGCAGCCTGCTCCGGCAGCACAGCCTGAGCCGGCGCCTCAGGTATATCAGCAGGTTCCTCCGGCACAGTCTGCACCGCAGAAAGCGCCAAAGTCCGACTTCAGCGGACTGACAGGCGGTACCGGAGCGGGCGTAAAGAAGCTGCCTGTCATCATCGGCGCCGCAGCTGTTCTGGCGGGGATCATCCTTGCAATCGTGCTGGGGGCAGGCAGACCGAAATATAAGATCAATGACCCCGAACTTAAGCCGGTGACTCCCATTGAAGGATATGCCGCCGCCGACAGCGACGAGCTGGAGCTGAGTTTTCTGTATCCTGAGGGGAGCGCACTCCGGGATAACGGCAGCAGGGGAGTCTACATCTATACATCCGGCAGTCAGGGCCTGCCGTATATTCAGATTACAAAAGTCAAAGGAAAGAGCGATCCGGATAAATATTTCAGCAGTTATAAAAAACAGACGGAACGGGAGTATTCCGGTGCAGAGTTTGAGGACATCCGCAAGGTATCCGTGACGGACAAGACCCTCTACATGATGCGGGCTTATGTATTCTCAGACGGCGCGGATCAGGTCATAGACCGCTATATCGAGATTTATCCGAAGGAGACGGTGGAATACACCATCAAGAGCCTGAACGCGAAGAGTGAAGAGATGGCCATGGCGGCGGTTGCGGAAAGTCTTCGTCCGGGAACGGGCGTGTACGGGAATACCGCCTTATATCAGCAGGGCAGTGAAGCGCCCTCCGGCGGAACAGTGCCCCTTCCGGGAGGCACAGACGGCGGAACCGGCGCCCCTGTCACCGAGACCGCTGCACCGGCAGAAACCTCCGGAAGCGGTACAGCCATGCCGGGCAGTGGAACGGGCGCACCCGGCGCGGAAAACTATCAGATGGTAACGTCCTCCGCAGGCTTTGGTCTCATGGTAGATACCACGCTTGTGCAGTCCTGGAAGGAGATTAACGGCGGCCTCGATATTCGTCTGAAACAGTTTGCGAACGATGAAGACGCCGATATTACAGTCATGAAGAATGATTTCACCGGCGACGGCATACATACGGGCGAACAGTTCCTGCAGGCCTATATTCAGGAGATGGTTTCCGAGGGGGCGGCTGCTCCGGAGATCTACGATATGGGCGGCGGCTTTCTGCAATTCAAGGGGATCACATCCACATATACGGTTGAAGAAGACACCTATGCCATGTATCTTTTTGCGGCAGATAACGGAAAGGGAAATGTGTACACCATCTATTTTGAAAACACACCGGAAGCAGCGGACGCATACACAGAGGTTGTAAACGGAATCTTTGCGACACTGACCGATGTCTGACGGAAATTTTCGCAGATACAGCGAGGCTTCACGCCGGTGAGGAGGGAGAGTTTTGGAAAAACTTCAGTGTAAAAACTGCATGGCACCATTGGAGAGAGACGGGCAGAGCGACGTGCTGGTATGCCCGTTCTGCGGCACCAGATATAAACTGAGAACCGGCCCGGCAAACAGAAACAGGGTCCCGGAGGTGCTGCAGGATGGCGTGGGACGAGGAGCGGTGGCGCTCATCCCATCCATTCTTCAGAATGCCGGCGGCGCCTGCTTTATCAGCACCTATGTGCCGGAAGGATGGAATATCCGCTGCGGCGGGTCGCCCCAGGGGTACGGGGACCCGGCCCGGGACGGGGCACATCTCACCACCACCATGGGTCATCCGGGGGAGAAGGCCTTTATCATCGCCAGGTCCTCACAGTCGGTGCGGCATGTGGAACCGTCTGTACTCAACCGGAACGGTGCAAGACAGCTGAATCTGGCCGGCGTACAGTTCGGAGGCGGAGGCCTGGAGGGAACCACAAGGTCAGCCGCGGAATACGATGACGAGATGGTGCTGGATGTGTTAAAGGGGGCCTCCCTGCGGCTGCTCCGGGAGGAGGACGCGGATGAGGAGGAGAAAAAGCGGCAGGAGCAGATACTGTCGGGCTGCCGGATGAACGGGTTTACGGCCGGTGCGGACTGGAAGCGCAGATACTATCAGGTCATCCTTCCGGATGGAAAGCGCGTGAATGCCGCAGCGGAATGCAGGATCGTAACCCTGGAGCAGGGGCAGCCGGGTATGGCTCCCGGGACAGCCGGCGGGGGAATGCCGGGCTTCAGACAGGGTTTTCAGGGGCAGCGGACGGCCTTCGGTATGCCCGGCCAGGGCAGGACCGGCGGTTTTCTGGGAGGCCTGCAGGATGCGCTGCAGAAAGGGATGCAGCGGATGCAGGAGGCATTGCGCCAGCGGTTCTGGGAGGTGCAGTATGAACTGCTCTTTATCGC
>CAMODP010000093.1 GCA_946611445.1 uncultured Eubacterium sp. | reverse complement strand
GCAGTTCTCCTGAATCTCCGGAATGGAGGCCACGTTCGCCTCGATCTCTCCCAGCTCGATCCGGTGTCCCAGATGCTTGATCTGAAAATCCTTTCTGCCGGCGAACTCCAGCTCGCCGTGCGCGTTCCGCCTCACCAGGTCGCCGGTGTGATAAATGGTTTCCGGAAAAGTCTGATTCAGCGGATTCTGCGTGAAAACCGCCGCCGTCCGCTCCGGATCCCCGTAATAACCGTAAGTAATGGACGGCCCGTAGACGCACAGCTCACCCATGCCGTCCCCGGTGACCTCCTGCCCGTTTTCATCCAGTAGCAGGATGCCGATGTTGGCAAAAGGCACGCCGATCGGCAGAGTCTCATTGTCTGCGAACTCCCGGTCCACGATGTAATAGGTCGTCCCGTCCGTCGTCTCCGTGGGCCCGTACTGGTTGATAAAGGTGATTCCCGGCAGGGCACGCCGCCACATGTTCAGCTGCTTGAGCGGCATCACCTCTCCGCCGAACGCGATCTTTTTCAGGGAGGACAGGTCAGCCGCCTTGTACGCCTGCAGATTGGCCAGCAGGACAAGCGCCGAAGGCACCCAGTACAGCATGGTGATCTTCTTTTCCTCCAGGAACTTCATCAGCATCACAGGGAAAGAGAAATAAGACTTCGGCACGATGTGCATCGTGCTGCCGTTCCGGAGTGTGGAAAACACCTCCACGACCGACATGACAAAATACAGCGGCGCCTGGTTGCCGAAAACCTCGTTCTCACTGAGGCTGAACGCGTCTGTCACAGCCTCCATATAGTCGATCAGCGCCCGGTGCGGCGTCACCACACCCTTTGGAACGCCCGTCGATCCGGACGTAAACAGCACATACAGGACATCCGTCGTCTGGAGGCGGGACGCAGAGCGCCGGATCTCTTCCCTGCAGACAGTCATTTCCTGCGCGTCCTCATAGAACAGCACTTCCGCGCCGACGGAAAGCTCCTCGACCGCCTCCGCATGCTCCCTTCCGGTCAGAATAGCGGCCGGACGCAGGACAGACAGGATCTTCCGGATCCTCGCCGCGGGCATGGCCGTGTCAATTACCGTATAGAAATTGCCGCTGTAGGCAGTTCCGAGCATGGCAGCAATGCAGGAGACAGACTTGTCCAGATAGATGGCCACCGGTTTCCGGAACCAGCCTTTTTCCACCAGCTGCTGCGCCACATGGTACGCCTCCTCCCGGAAGGCAGAAAACGTGACCTCTCTGCCCGAATCCGTATACGCGACCTTGTCCGGAAGCCGCTCCGCAATTGCTTCAAGATAATCTGTAATCACTCTGGCTGCCATAGTACTACTCCTCTACTGATTCACCTGAGCCGGTCCACCAGCGCCGTGATCCCCTCCAGCGTATCAAAATTTGCGGGAATCACTTCCTCCAGCGGGATCACAATATCAAATTCATCATTCAGCTCCGAGATCAGCTGCAGGATATCAAAGGATTCCAGCACCCGTCCGGTAGCCAGATTCGGCACGCCCCGGATTTCCACACCCGGTTTGATGTCATCCAGAATTTCCAGAATTGTTTCCTCTGTCGTCATATTTTCCTCTTCCTTTCTTTCTGTTTGGTTATGCGATATCCGCATCCTCACACGCTCGCCCAGATCCCGTTCTGCCCCAGTACCTTTCCCAGCACCGCCGAATACGCGCGGGCGCTGGTGCCGTTCATATGGCCTTCATAGTCCGTGTACTGAAGCGGGTCATGCGGATACGCGTCGTAATAATCCGTATTGAAATTGAAATAGGGAATCTCTCTCTCCCTGCACCACTGCGTGAAATAGTCCCAGCCGTCCTCATAGTTCTCCCGGAACATCTGGATCATGGCATCCGGCTGCGGAGCCGAGACTGCCACGAAGAGGATGCCTTTTTTCCTGCAGTACTTCACGATCTTCTCCATGTACCGCATGTTTTCCTCTACCACCTGATCCCTTGAGAACAGGATCGGGTTGACCGCAGGGAAATCCTGCGGAGACACCGGATACCGCTCAATATATCCGTTCTCGTGGTATTCCTGCGTGCTGCCCTTCAGATGGGACACATCATAGTCATGATGGATTT
This sequence comes from uncultured Eubacterium sp., assembly GCA_946611445.1. GTDB lineage: Bacteria > Bacillota > Clostridia > Lachnospirales > Lachnospiraceae > Bilifractor. Next base: position 4,926 of record CAMODP010000093.1, on the reverse strand, counting down.
TCTGGGAAAAAGAATCCCCCGCCCGCTGTATCGTCGTCTTCAGCGGATACTCATAGGAAGGAAACAGGAGAGACCGCAGGTCACTGTCCGCCACAGCGTCAAAAAAGTAGCTGCACTTCGCGAAGCTCATCGGGAATTCATGATAGAAAAGCAGGGCATTGTTTCCCTTTTCTTTCTGCGTCGTAAAATATCCGGCATCGATATCAAAAATCAGGATCTTCGGATCCTGCTTCTCCGCCGCCAGCCGCAGGAGATACCAGGCATCCTGCGGATACTCTCCGCCCGCGCAGGCATTGTGCCCCGTCAGGCCGGTACCCTCCAGCAGGGCATCCGGGTCGACGCCCATCTTGCCGTTGGACGTGCCCATGATCAGCACATCCCGCTGCTGCGTGGCCAGCGTGTGCACGTCATTGCGCGCATAGGTGCACGGATACAGGACCAGGTCCAGCAGCACAAACAACGCGACCGTGACCGCGGCACAGGCAGCGAATACACATGTTTTCTTAAAACTGCGCATAGATAAATCCTCCGCCGGAAGCCATGGGACTCAGACAAAGCGTACACAGGAGAAGCAGAAAACAGAGACCGTACTGGGCAGACATCGGCCAGGCAGACATCGTCTCCCGGATTTTCAGCCCTCTCTCCTGCAGCACGCTGACGCAAAAGATCACCAGCACGCAGACACAGAGAATCGCCAGTGCCGTCGGCGTATAGGCGGTCCCGGTCTTGCCGGATGAGATCAGCAGAAACTGCGCCGGCGAAAAATGCGTCAGAGAATTGCGGATCATGTGAAGCGCCTCTCCGGGTGTCCGGACACAGTCAAAATACCAGCTGAGGTTCATGAGGGCAAACGTCCGGGCCATCATGAAGATTCTCCATCCGAACGAGTTGTCCCTGATCTGCAGCCTTTTTTTCCAGGAGGCGTACTGGTCTGTCAGCAGGTTGCTGATGGCAATCAGGATGCCGTTGTACAGCCCCCAGCCGATGAAGCCCCACGAGGCGCCGTGCCAGAGACCCACAAGGAAGAACACGATAATGCTGGACAGGCAGATCGGAATGAGTCTGCCTTTTTTTCTCCCGAACGCCTTCTTGCAGGTCTTGCCGAAGCGGTTCATCCAGCGGGACAGGGTCAGCGGATACAGCACGTAGTCCTTCATCCAGCCGCCCAGCGACATATGCCACCTGCGCCAGAAATCAGACACGGAGACCGCGAAATACGGCTGACGGAAATTCTCGTCCAGCGTGATGCCGAACAGCTCCGCCACGCCGATCGCGATATCTATGCCGCCCGAGAAGTTGCCGTACAGTTCCACCGAATACAGGAGGACACCGAAGATATTGATGCCGGCATAGGCATCCGGGTCCGCGAAAATCGCCGCGCGGTAGACGCCTGCCCACCCGGCAGCCAGCATCATCTTGAACATGCCCCATACGATGCGGATGGCCCCGGATCTCAGGCAGCGGAAGCGGAACGGATGCGGGGCGTCAAACTGCGGCCCCAGCTTTCCGTACCGGCCGATCGGGCCCTGTACGATATGCGGGAAAAATGAAAGAAACAGGGCGGCTTTCCAGAAGCTCTCCTCTGCCTGCACGCGCCCCCAGTACACATCCAGCAGATAGCCGATAGCCATGAAGGTATAGTACGAAATACCCAGCGGCAGCCAGACCCGCATCAGCGGGATATCCAGATGAAACAGGAAATTGATATTCCCCAGAACGAAATTCGTATACTTCAGGACAGCCAGAACGCCCAGATTCAGGAAGAGGACAGCCAGGAGAACCTTCCTGGCGGATGCGGTCCCGGCACCGGCCTTCCCGGCAGCAGTGTTCACGGTTCCAGCCTTCCCTGCAGGTTCGCCCGACGATCCTTCCCGGATACGACAGATGGCCAGCGCCCCCCGCCATGTCACTGCAGTGGGAAACAGCAGGAACACCGCGGCAAACACGCCGGCACTCAGATAAAAAATATAGCTGGCGATCAGAAGCACCAGCCACTGTCTGTTTCCGGGAATCAGATAGTACACGCACAATACGATTCCCAGAAACAGAAAAAATGCAATCGAAGTAAAAGACATCCTGTAACCTCAGATAAGCAGTCTGTACCTCAACAAGTCCTCACCAGGTCAGGCCGTCGCCGATGCACTGGTCACCGGCACCGGCATCATATACCGGGGCGGGTGCCTCATAGACCGGTTCCTGATAGACAGGCTCCTGGTAGACCGGCTGCTCGTACACCGGCTCCACATACGCCTGCTGCTGTTCTTCCTCTCTTCTGGCTTTTTCGGCCAGCTCAGCTTCTTTGGTCTCGACCTTCTCACCGGTCTCTACAGAAGTATAAACCATGTAGGCGACGCCGTCCGCAACCTCAATCCGGCCTTCCTTCATATCCTCGAAGGTAAAGCCGTGCAGGTCATACCCGGAACCGTCTTCCATGGCGATCCGGAGCAGATAGGCCGGCCGGATCTCAGGCGTTCCTTCCTGCGCCTCGGCATTGCGGCGCGCGGCCTCTTCCTCCGCAGGCTGCTCATCATAGTAGAGGATCCGTTTCTCACCGTCGGCAAACACCTCGCCGTCAGCCAGATATTCCTCAATGGGAAGGTCTGTCATGTCATCAATCACGGAGACAGAGACAATGTTTCCGCCGGAGGCATTCTCCACGATAACATGGAGGATATGTTCGCCCTCAGCCTTTTTGCCGAGGATTTTATCAATCTTTTCCTCTGCGGCTGCGGCATTCTCCTTGGTTTCTCCTGCAGCCGTTCCGTCCTGCGCGGCGGTCGCCGCAGCAGACTGCGAAACCACAGACTGTGAAGCCGCAGACTCTGAAACAGCCGGAGCCGTCTCTTCAGCTGCAGCCGGGCCGGCTGCCAGGGCCGTCACCGCCATGCCTAATGCGATTGTCTTCAAAAATGATGCTGCTCTTTTCAAGTGTGTTCTCCTCTCGATATATCCCTGTCTCGATATATTTATCTGTCTGTTATCAGTTGATCCTGCGGTAATCCGTATATCTCCAGGTACCGGACATGCCGTAATGGATCATATATCCGTTGCCGCCGGTCTCATTCTGGAAGTCAGGGTCACAGATGTATGTCGATCCGCCCTGATCAATCTCCACCCAGGAGTGTACGCCCATCCCGCCTCTGGCAAGGGGTACATAACCGAACATCTGGTGGGCATTGTAACCCAGTACCTTTGCCATTTCGTAGAGGGACGCCGCCATGGTGTAGCAGTCGCCGGTGTTGGTGGTAAATGCCTTGTTCGCCAGAGCACGGCTGCCTGCGCTGATATCCATTCCGCAGTCTGCGTACGGCAGACCGGCGGACCAGTTGTGCGCTGCACGGAGATTTCTGCCTACCCGGTTCAGCACGGCGTTGGCCTGCGGATACTGCAGGGTCACAAGCGGCGGCTCGATCGAATAATCCGGTTTCGTGTTAACCGTTCCGGTAGTCTTTTCCAGGCGGAATCTCTGGGCACCTGTTCCATTCGGGCTGTACTGCTGCAGATTGCTACCGGTGGTAATCTTGCCCGCTGTTATATCGAGCGCTTTGCCGCTGCCCGCATTTATCAGCATGATAGATCCGTCACTGATTGGCTTCACGATCCATTTCTGGGCGAAGGTTCCGTTTGCTCTGTACTGCTGCAGATTGCCGCCGTCCGCATGGGAACCGCCGGCGATATCCAGCGAATGTCCGCTGTTGCAGTTAAGGATCGTATACAGGCCGTCACTCCCCCGGGTGAACTGGAACTTCTGCGCGGCAGTCCCATTCTTCTCGTAGATCTGAGCATTCGCCTGCATTTTTTTCGATCCGGCCATGATATCCACGGTCATGGATGGCTTGACGGCGTTTTCTATAAAGTACACACCGTTGGCCACAGGACCGGCAGTCTGCTTCTGCAGACGGAACCGCTGAGCCTTTGTGCCGTTCCCCTCGAATACCTGGACGTTCGTGCCGTTTGCCGACAGTCCGCCGGCAATATCCAGATACACATCGCCGAGCGCAGATTTGATGTAAACGCTGCCGTCGCCGGCATCCATGATCTGCCATTTCTGGGAGGCTGCTCCTGTCGTCTGATCCTGCATGACGTTTCCGCCGTTAACTGCTTTGCCGTCCTTCAATGTGAGGACGCGTCCGCTGCTGACAGACATAATCCGAAACGCGCCGCCGGTATATGTGACGGCAAACTGCTGGGCAGGTGTGCCATTTGCTGAAAACAGCTGTGCATTTGCCCCGTTGGCCATGGATGCGCCGGTGATGTCCACCACTGCGCTGCCGTTTGACTTCAGTCCTGACTGCATGACATAGATGCCGTCTCCCACGCTGGTGCGTAGGGAGGGATTGTACGACTGGAGCCGGAACTGCTGGGCAGGTGTGCCGTTTGCCTGAAAGATCTGGAGGTTCGTGCCGTTGGCGCTGGCGCCTCCGGCGAGATCCAGGGCGCGCTCATGATTTCCCAGTGCGGACAGGAAAGTGTAATTCCCGTTCGGCAGCTGCTTGATTACCCAGCGCTGGGCGCGGGTGTTGTTGCCTGTAAACTGATGGACGTTTGTCCCGTCGGCATTGAAGCCGCCGTACACATCCAGATATTTGCCGGACTGGACATTCATGATCGAATAGGTGCCGTCTTCCGGATGGTAAGTGATCTGGAAATGCTGGGCGTTGGTGTTGTTCAGGTCAAATGACTGCGCATTTGCCCGGTCGGCCTTGCTTCCTCCATATATATCGATGGCCTTGAACGGATTCAGGGCCGAGAGGAGGCTGTACACACCATTCGGGACCAGCTGCTTCGAAGCCGAAGAAGCAGGGGCTTTGGCCGCTGTCTTCGCAGCAGGCGCCTTCGCGGCTGTCTTCACCACGGGTGTCTTTGCGGCTGTTGTCGCTGCGGGCGTCTTTGCGGCCGTTGCCGCTGCAGGTGCTGCAGCTGTTT
>CAMODP010000092.1 GCA_946611445.1 uncultured Eubacterium sp. | reverse complement strand
TCGGCCGTCACTTCTATGTGGTCGGCGGCAACCAGGAGGCGGCCCGTCTCTCCGGCATAAATACAAAGCTGATCATGTTTGTCGCCTACCTCAATATGGCCATCGTGACGGTCATCACGACCTGGGTCGTTCTCGGACGTGTTCAGGCGGCCAACTCCACGGCAGGCACGAACTTTGAGATGGACGCCATCTCCGCCTGCGTCGTCGGCGGCGTCTCCGCGTACGGCGGATCCGGCAGGATCTTCGGCATGGTCATCGGCGCGACGCTGATCGGCGTCATCAATCTGGGCATGAGCCTGATGAACATCGATGCGAACTACCAGAAGGTCGTCAAGGGCGTCGTCCTGCTCGGCGCGGTGGCATTTGATATTTTATCCAAGAAACGCGAACAGTAAGACCGATTGAGATTTTCGTAATTCGGCCGGGGGTTGATCATGCAAGACCAGAATGTGACAATCACAGAAAGGCGCCGGCAGACGCGGAACAAGATGTATCGGTATATTTATGACGCAGAGAGCCCTGTCAGCAAACAGCAGCTGGCGAGCGCGATGGGATACAGCCTGCCGACGGTTCAGCAGAATATAGCTGAGCTGCTGTCAGCGGGCCTGATCAAACCGGGAGAGGTTCAGAAGTCCACAGGGGGCAGGCCCGCGGTCGGATATTCCGTGGAAGACAGGATCCGGTATTCAGTCGGCATCAGCGTTTCCTCCGCGAATCTGCGGATTCTGGTGACCGACATCCTGCAGAACGAGCTGGCCTACAAGAATGTGAAAATCCGGACATTCGAAGAGAACCGGATCGGCAGACAGATTGCAGACGAACTGGAGGTTTTTCTGGAAGAGCAGAGTATACCCAAGGAGAAAATCCTCGGCGTAGGTCTGACATTCCCCGGGGTGATTGACCGGGAGCGAGATACGATCGTGCTGTCTCCCACGCTGCGGATGAAAGATATTTCCCTCAGCGCCATACGGGAGCCGGTCCCGTTTCCGGTGTTTATCGAGAACGACAGCACCAGCGGCGGCGTCGCCGAGTGGATCGGACTCACACAGGAGGAGCGCGCGGAGGATTTCGTGTACCTGTTCCTGGAAAACGGCATCGGCGGTGCGGTTTTTATCAATGGCAGGCCGTTTCTGGGGAGCGGCGGCAGGAGCGGGGAATTCGGACATATGTGCCTGCAGCCGGAAGGGCGGCTCTGCAACTGCGGCAGGAGAGGCTGTCTGGAGGCCTACTGCAGCGCATATCGGTTTACCAGGGATCTGGGAATCACGACGGAGGAGTTTTTCGCCGGGCTGGAGAAAGGCGATGCCGGGTACTGTGCCCTTTGGGAAGAGGTACTCAGCTATCTGGCAATTGCAGTCAACAACCTGCGCATGGCATTCGACTGTAATGTGATCCTGGGCGGCTTTGTGTCCGGATACATCGGCCCGTATCTGCCGCTGCTCCGCGAAAAGGCGGCTGCCCTGAGTACGTTTGAGACGGACGGCAGCTATATCCGTCTCGGCCGTTATCCGACCAAGGCCGGGATGATGGGCGTTGCCTGGCACTTTACAAAGCAGTTTATCGACGAAATCTGAACGGCTGGACAGCCGGATATTACAGATAATCAATCACTTGGAAAGGCAGGGATGAATCGTGCTTGAAAGGCAATACAGTCAGGGCGAGGTGATCATTCACGAGGGTGATTACGGGGACAGTTTCTTTCAGATCCTGAGCGGATCCGCGGCCGTGGTGAAAGGATGCGGGACCCCGGATGAAAAGATACTGACGGTCCTGGGCGAAGGGGACTATTTTGGTGAGATGGCCGTACTGGAGGGCTATACCCGAAGCGCGACCATACGGGCGCTGGAAGACGGTACTGCCGTAAATGATATACCGGCCGCGGATATGCGCACGTATTTTGAAGAGCAGCCGGATAAAATCATGGCGCTGATGAAGCATCTGAGCGGCCGAATCCGCCAGCTGACCATAGATTACGAGGAAGTAAACGCAGTTCTGGAGGAGATCGGCTGCGGGGAAGCCGCAGAACAGAACGACGGACTGCTTGCCCGCATCCGGAGATTTCTGGAGGAGGCAGACCGCAGGCCTATGAAAGCGGTCAGTGAAAAGACGCTGCAGATGATCAGCGAGGGACATGCGGACGGCTTCGCAAAGAATGTGAACACCTTCCCGAAAGGGACAGTCATTTTCCGGGAAGGCGAAGAGTCGAACAGCATGTTTGACATTCACTGGGGCAGCGTGGGCATCTATACCGGGTACGGCACAGATGAACAGAAGCTGCTTACCGAGCTGCACGCGAACAGCTTCTTCGGCGAGATGGGTATGATCGACAGGGAACCGCGCAGCGCAACGGCCGTCACGCTGGAGAACGGCACCACGCTGGAGACGATTTATCCCGAGGATCTGGAAGATCTTTTCCGGAAAAATCCCCCGAAGGTAGAGATGATTCTCCGGCACCTGTCATACCGGCTCAGAAAGCTCACCGACGACTACCTGGCCGCGTGCCGGAAGCTGTCCGAAGAGACTGCCGGGGACTGACATACTGTAAAATGCATTTTACGGGGCTGTGACGGTTGTTCACGGCCCCGTTTTATACAGCTGAAACTGCTTTACGCCAATGAACCCGTATTGTACAATTTCTGTATGCGACAGACGGAGGAAAGAAGTGTGAATCTGTATATTGATACCTGCGTTTTGCCGCGCTGTGCCCTGGAGGAGGCAGCGCTCTACAGAGAACGCTGCGGGCCGGAGATCGGTTTTGAGCTGCTCCCGATGTTTGACCTTCCGGATTTTGAGGATAATCTGTGCCGCAATCTGGAACTTTTTGCGGACGGACCTCTTACCTTTCACGAGCCGGTGTGGGGAGTGGAGCACACGGCGCCGCCGGGCAGCGCTGCATATGAAGAGAGCATGTACCATCTGCGGCTGACCGCAAAATACGCGGAGATCCTGCATCCGACACACCTGGTCTGTCATCTGAACAACTGCGTAGTTCCGCCGGAAGAGAAAGAACGGATGCTCTCGGTATCGCTTGAAAATCTGGAGCAGATGCGGGACATGTTCCGGGATATCCGGCTTCTCGTTGAAAACACGGGAACCGTTTCAGAGGGAACTGTACTTCTGGACCAGGCAGAATTCACGGCGCTCTGCAGAGACCGGGATCTGGACGTGATGATCGACGTCGGGCACGCAAATGCGAACGGATGGGACCTGGCGGATCTGATCGGCGGTCTGCGGAATCAGATCCGGGGTTTTCATTTTCACAACAATGACGGCTGCCATGACCTTCATGACAGGATCGGAGAGGGAAGCCTGGATTTTGACCGGCTGATGCCCCTGATCCGTCAGTGTGTTCCGGAGGCGCTGTGGGTGATCGAATATATCCGGCCGTCCTGCCACGGAAAACCGCTGCTGGAGGACATCGCACGGATGAGAATATATGCTGAAGAGGCAGAAAAATGCCAGATGTAAAAAAACTTATCGAATACATTTTCACCAACATGGAAGATGCCGTGTGCATTACGGACAAGGGCGGATTCCTGCTGCACGCCAATCCCGCGGCGGAAAAGCTGCTGGGTTTTTCCTGCCGGGCCGGGGAAGAAAAAAAGATCTGGGAGGCCATTCCCTATGTGGAGGGCAATGATGCCCTTGTGCAGCTGTTTATAGACGCGGTGGTTAACGGCACGGCGGCCAGACAGAGGCTGGTTGCGTATGAGAATGCAGCAGGAAAAGAGTTCATGCTGCGGGTCAGCCTGCAGTATACCCGGGATGAAGGAGGACTGTTCATCATTATTATGAATGACCTGACGGAATTCCTCCGGGTGAATTCCGCCTTTGCCAGATATACGTCACCGCAGATTGCCGCATATGTACTGGGATCTCCGGACGGGGAACAGCCGGGCGGCGTACTGCGTCAGGTGACGATTCTTATGAGTGACCTGCGGGATTTTACCGGCATGACATCCGACCTGCAGCCCGGTGAGCTGGTAGAGATAACCAACCATTATTTTGAAAAAATGGTAGAGGTTATTGAAGGGCGGATGGGTACCGTGATAGAATTTCTCGGTGACGGGATATTTGCCGTGTTCGGCGCACCCGGAGAAGACCCGAAGCATGCCGCGCATGCCGTGGAATGTGCGGTGGAAATGCAGAACCGTATGCCGGAAGTGAATGCATGGAACCGCGAAAGAGGGTATCCTGAGCTGAGCATGGGGATCGGCATCAACTCCGGCGAAGCGGTGATAGGAAATATCGGCTCCCCGCTGAAAATGAAATTCGGATGTATGGGCGACACGGTAAATATGGCCGGACGCACCGAGAGCCTGACCGTCGGCGGCCAGATCTGCGTCACACAGGCAACCGTTTCTCTGATTAAAGAACCGCTTGAGCTGGCCGGAGAACATTCTTTCCTGGCAAAAGGAAAGGACGGCCCCATGACTATCTATGATGTGCGGGGAATCGGAAACAGCCTGCGTCTGTACCCGAAGGAGCAGCTGGTCTGGAAGGCTGCCTCCGGCAGGGAAGCAGAAATCATGCTTCATCATATAGAAGGAAAAATCGTGACGGCCGAAGGGTTCCCCGCCAGCGTCAGACAGATATCCGCCGATAAGCGATACGCGCTGATCAGCGCGGAAAAAGCGCTGAAGCCTCTGCAGAATGTTGTACTGGAAACCGTCACGAAAGACAGTGTCAGCAGACTGACCGCAAAGGTGATCCGGCAGGAAGGTCCGGACTACGTCATCTGTTTCACGTCCAGGCCGGCCGGCCTCGACAGGTGGTTCCGCGCACTGACAGACGGGGCGTGACAGAGAACCGTCCCACAATGTAAAAGGAGATTATAAAATAAATGAGTATCTATCTGGAAACAGCGAAAGAACTTCGCGCCTCGCAGAACCCGCTGTATAACTGCGGACAGGCTGTCGTCCTCCCGTTCGCGGAGGAGGCCGGGCTGACCAGGGAGGCAGCGGCGGCCGTCTGCGCAAACTTCGGCGGAGGACTGCGGCGCGGCGCCTCCTGCGGCGCGATCACAGGCGGACTGGTTGCGCTGGGCCTGTTCGGCGTAGATGATTCAAACGCAATCAGCGCCTATTACCGCGCGCTCCGCGGCAGCCATGACGGTCTGCTGGACTGCGCGGATCTGCTGCGCAGGAATAAGGAACTGGGCGGAGAAAAAACGGCTCACTGTGATGCCATGGTTTATGAATGCGTTCAGCTGGTGGAGCAGCTGCTTCGGGAACGCGGAAAGATACAATAGAGAATGGGAAATCACACGATCGATGTATACTACACGGTCAATTCCGGCATTTATCTCTGGAACGGGACGCACGGACTGATGATCGATTATCTTTTCGACGGAGGGATCGGCTGGTCCGGGATGTCTGAGGACTGCGTCGAGAGAATGCGCAGAGACCTGGGCGAATTCCGGCATCCGCATTCGCTTCTGTTTTCCCACAGACATGGCGATCATTTTTCGGCGGAGCTCGCGCGTGCGCATCAGGAGTTCTATCCGGCGGCGGATTGTCTGATTCCTGATATGCATGAGGCAAAACCGGTACAATATGAGGCGGGCGGCTGGACTGTCCTCTTTTTCCCGGCTGCGCACCAGGGCAGGGAAAACAGGCGGGAAGAAGCGGTATATGTGATCTGCGCGCATGCGGAAGGGCAGTGGTTCATCCACTGCAGCGACGCAGTGCTGGATGAGGCGCTGTGTGAACGCATGCGGGCGGAAGGGGTTGGCTCGCCCGCAGCGGCATTTGTGAATCTGTATCACCTGGCAGAGCCCGGTATACTGCAGAAAATGAAGCCGGGACATATGTTCTGCATTCATCTGCCGCTTGAAAAGGATGACATATTCGGATTCCGGCGTCAGTGTGAGCAGCTGATGCAGAAAAACAGAGACCGGCTGCCCGGAAATATCAGCATGGCGCAGCCATTTTCCAGGCTGCTGCCGGCACGCTGAACACAGCAGAAAGGACGTCCCGGATACATGGCAGAACAGTTTTATCTGGAGACGGGATCCACTGATCCGTATTATAACCTGGCTTTTGAGGAATATATCCTTACCCGGAAAAAAGACGCGGATTATCTGATCCTGTGGCAGAATGACAGAACGGTCGTTGTGGGGAGAAACCAGATCACCGCGGCGGAAATCAACACAGCATTTGTAGAGGAGCACGGCATCCGCGTCGTGCGCCGGAACACCGGCGGAGGCGCAGTCTATCATGATCTGGGAAACCTGAATTACTCTTTCATTACGGATTATGACCCGGAGAACAAAGACGGGTTCCGGCGCTTTACGGAACCGGTTGCCGCAGCGCTGAGAGCACTGGGCGTTCCGGCCGAAGTCTCCGGCAGAAACGATATCCTTGCGGGGGGACGGAAGGTGTCGGGAACCGCACAGCATGTCGCCGGCGGCAGGATCCTGCATCACGGGACACTGCTTTTTGATTCAGACCCCTCCGTGATTGCCGAAGCACTGCGCACGGACCCGCTGAAGTTTCAGGGAAAAGGATGCCGGTCTGTGCGCGCCCGCGTAGGCAATATTCGCCCTTTCCTCCGAACGGACATGACGATCACGGAATTTCGCGGATATCTCCGGGCGGCCCTGGCAGAAGAAGGACTGCGTGACGGCACTCTTTCGGAAGACGATCTGGACGAGATCCGGTCCCTGAAGCGGGATAAATACGATACCTGGGAGTGGAATTACGGCCGCTCTCCGGAGGCGCAGATTCACGGAAAGAAAAAATGGGACGGCGGTATTCTGGAAGTGTTCATCGACCTGAAAGAAGACAGGATACAGAACATTTCATTTCACGGGGACTTCCTGGCACAGAAGAGTCCCGAAGAAGCGTGCAAAGCACTCACCGGGCTGCACTTTGCGGCCGGTCCGGTGCGGGAAGCCCTGCGGAAGCTGGAACTGCCTGCCTGCTTCGGAAGTCTGCGTGAAGAAGAGATTCTGCAGACTATCTTTTTCTGAACAGTTACTATATTTCTGGATAATCGATTAAACCGGGGATGCCTTCAGGGCATCCCCGGTTTTT